>DASSEB010000428.1:0-2541 GCA_035696765.1 Pyrinomonadaceae bacterium
TCGGCGGCTGGGACATGCCCGTCCAGTATCCCGCCGGAACGATCGAAGAGCACCTGCGTACGCGAACTCACGCCGGCCTGTTCGACGTCTCGCATATGGGTGAGATTGATGTCCGCGGCGCGGATGCGATCGCTTTCGTCAACCGTTTGACCTCTAACGACGTTAGCAAACTAATAGATGGCCAGGCGCAGTACTCAGCGCTCACAACTCCAGAAGGAACAGTGATCGACGACCTGCTTGTCTACCGGCTCGCTCAGGATCACTTACTGCTCGTCGTGAATGCGAGCACCACTGACAAAGATTGGGAATGGATCAAGTCGCATCACGCTGGTGAGTCAGTTGACTTGAACAACGTGAGCTCCGAGTACTGCCAGCTTGCGTTGCAAGGTCCAGACGCGCAGTCGATCCTGCAGAAGCTGACTGACGTACCGCTCGCGGACATCAAGTATTACCACTTCACTCCCGGCAGCGTTGACGGAGTTGCCGGAATAATCTCGCGAACCGGTTACACAGGCGAAGACGGCTTTGAATTCTATGCGCCGCCTGATCGCGCCGAGCAGCTTTGGAACAAGATCCTTGAGGCCGGAGATTCAGGCTCACCTACTGGTGTACTTCCGTGTGGACTCGCAGCGCGCAATACGCTCAGACTCGAAGCCGGAATGGCTTTGTACGGTCACGAGATTGATGAAACCACGACCCTGCTCGAAGCGAATCTCGGCTGGATTTGCAAGTTAGATAAAGGCGACTTTATTGGCCGCGAACCACTGGCGCGTCAAAAATCGGAAGGTGTGAAGCGCAAGCTCATCGGATTCGAAGTGACTGAACGCGGCATCGCTCGCGACGATCAGGAAGTTGTCGTCAATGGCGAGCGCGTGGGAAAAGTAACATCGGGCAGTCCTGCGCCGTTTCTCAAAAAGAACATCGGCTTCGCGTACGTGCCGGTGGAGCACGCGAGCGTGGGCCAGGAAATTAAGATTGACGTGCGTGGGCGGCTTGTCGGCGCGCAGATTGTAAAGGCGCCGTTTTACAAGCGGCCCAAATAGACGCGATTACAGGATTAACAAACACACGATGGAGGATCCATGGCGAACGTTCCGGAAGACCTGCACTACAGCAAAGATCATGAATGGGTGAGAGTGGACGGTGATCAGGCCATCATCGGCATCACTGACTACGCGCAAAACTCATTGGGTGACGTAGTGTACGTCGAGTTGCCAAAGGCCGAGGATGAGTTTGCGGCAAATGAACCATTCGGCTCGGTTGAATCGGTGAAAGCAGTCTCGGAAGTCTTCACTCCCGTCGCCGGCGTAGTCGTAAAGATCAACGAGTCGCTCGCCGACGAACCTGAAACAGTTAACTCGGACCCGTACGGCGACGGCTGGATGATCCGTGTGAAAATGTCGAACCCAGGCGAAGTCGATAGTTTGTTGACGGCCGCGGAGTATGAAGATTTTACGAAAGCTGAGAGCGAATAATCTTGCGCTACATTCCTAACTCGCCGGAAGAGCGCATAGAGATGCTCGAGGCAATTGGGCTACGATCGCCTGAGGATCTGTTCGAATCCATCCCTCAGGATTTGCGTTTACAGCGGCCGCTCAACACACCCGCGGCCCTCTCGGAAATAGAACTCCTCGACAGCTTCGAGCAGATGGGGGCGCGCAACACCGCGGCCCGGCGCATAAGTTTCATGGGCGGCGGCGCTTACTCCCACTACATTCCCACTATCGTCGATCACATCATTTCACGTTCTGAATTTTTCACTGCTTACACTCCGTACCAGCCCGAAATTTCTCAAGGCACCCTGCAAACGATCTTCGAGTTTCAAACTCTGGTTTGCCAGTTGACGGGCATGGACTTGGCCAATGCTTCGATGTACGACGGTTCGACCGCACTCGCAGAAGCCGTGTTGATGGCGGAGCGCGTCACGAAGAGATCGAAGGCGATTGCGTCGAGTGCCGCGCATCCTCAGTATCTCGAGGTTGTAAGAACTTACGTTCAGCACGCGGGCATCCATCTCGAAGTGGTGCCGTTTGACGAACGCACGGGCCAATCGTGGAGGTCGCTGGCCGAGACAGTCGACAATGAGACCGCAGCACTCGTCGTTCAATCGCCAAACTTCTTTGGTTGTATCGAAGACGTTTCCGCCTTGGCGGATGCAGCACATGCCAAAGGCGCGCTGCTCGTGGTTGTCGTCACCGAAGCGATGTCATTGGGCTTGTTGAAATCACCGGGCGCGTGCGGCGCTGACATCGTGGTTGCTGAAGGACAATCGTTTGGAGTGCCGCTGTCTTTTGGTGGTCCATACGTCGGGCTCTTTGCGACGCGCGAAAAATACGCGCGCCAAATTCCCGGGCGTCTCGTCGGCGAGGCTTACGATAAACAAGGACGTCGCGGTTTCGTGCTTACGCTTGCCACTCGCGAACAACACATTCGCCGCGAGAAGGCGACTTCCAACATCTGCACTAACGAAGGACTGATCGCGCTCGCGGCTACCGTGTATTTGGAAACGATGGGACGGCGTGGTGTTCAGGAAGCCGCGCA
>DASSEB010000429.1:0-24126 GCA_035696765.1 Pyrinomonadaceae bacterium
GAACAGAACGCGACGCCCTTCAAGCCCCATTCCCCGCCTCCACCGGAGTCTTTCTGCTCCAGCGAAAACTATCCAGCAATAACCACTGGATGCTGCCGGCGATCGCCGCCGCATCGAGCACCGCCAGTACACACATCACCATCGCTGCGCGAAGCACGTTTTGAAGAAAGGAGGCAGGATAGCAAAGACGGTTTCGCCTGATGGAAACTATTGCGCGTGCCGCCAGCATGAAGAGCCATGCAGCTATCGGAAACCATACCCACGATGGTTCGACGATCAGCGCCGCCACAAACAAGACCGCCAGCACTCCATAACGACCGAGGATCGTCGACTGCCACTGGCGAAAGAGTCCGGCGCGAATGTTATTGCGAGAGTAGACCAGAAATCTTTTGAACGTGGCGGCGAGTGTTGGTCGCAAGTCCCAGTGTACCTGCGCGCGCGGCTCGAAGACAGAACGATAGCCGGCGTTCTCCACGCGGTCCATGAAAACGAGATCCTCGGCCGATCGCAAATGCTCCGGAAAGCCGTTGACAGCTCGCCACGCTTCTCGCCGCAACAACGTCGAGGCGATGCTGCGAGGGCGTACGAGCACGCCGTCATGCAACGACGGCGGCGGCACGTACGCGATGGCTGCACACTGTTTGAAAAACGTATCTGTCACCGGTTGCCACGAACCGTAGACTACGTCGATTGAGTCGTCTGCTTCCGCTCTCGCAACAAGCGTCTCCAGCCAGTCCTTCGCGAGACGAATGCCCGCGTCAGTAAAACCGAGCCATTCGCAACTCGCCTGCGCGGCGCCGAGGTTTCGCCCACGTCCGGGTAAGGCAGCGCCGGCACGGATGAGTCGTACGGGAGCACCTTTGCGAATGTACTCTTCGATGATTTGCGGCGTGGCATCAACCGAGCCGCCGTCAGTGATCACGATCTCGTCCGGCGGTCGCGTTTGCTGGAGCAAGCTGTCGAGCAGTTCGCGGATCGACTGCTCCTCGTCTCGCACGGGCACGATGACACTGACCTTCATAGGCATTCAAGAAAATTTGCCACAAAGAAGCACAAAAGGCACAAAAATTAAAGAAAGTCCCTTTTGTGCTTTTTATGCTTTTTCGTGGCTGAAATATCTCCTTCCCACAGATTACACAGATTGATGATCCTTGCTCAAGACGAAGGTCTCGAGCACGAGGTAGTCCATCTCGGTTCGCATGAAACAACGGTAACTGTCTGCGGGAGTGCAAACGATCGGCTCGCCTCGGATGTTGAAGCTCGTGTTCACGATCACCGGACATCCGGTTCGTTGTCTGAACGCCTCGATGATGTCCCAGTACAATGGGTTGGTGTCGCGCGAAACCGTTTGAATCCGCGCCGAATAATCGACGTGTGTGACTGCGGGGATCTCGGATCGTTTAATCTTTAGTTTCTCAAACCCCTGCTGCTCCGCCGTGATCTCGAGTCGTTTTTTCAACGCCACGTCGGCGACCAGCAACATGTATGGACTGTCCGCATCGAGCTCAAACCACTCCGATACGTGTTCCCTCAACACGCTCGGAGCAAATGGCCGGAAGCTTTCGCGATACTTGATCTTCAGATTCATCAGGGACTGCATCTGCGGTGAACGAGCATCGCCGATGATACTGCGACAACCGAGCGCACGCGGCCCGAATTCCATTCGCCCCTGGTGCAAGCCGACGACCTTCCCGTCCGCAAGCAGCTCGGCAACTACTTTCGGTAACTGCTCGCGCGAATGTCTCGTGTAAGCGAGGTTGTTTGCGCGCAAGTATTTCTCGATTTCGTCTTCACTGTCGCGTGGTCCAAGATACGAACCCTTCATCCTGTCTTCGCCCGAGCTTTCCCGGGGCTTTGCTAAATACCGGTGCCAGATCGCGAGCGCGACGCCGAGCGAACCGCCCGCGTCGCCGGCCGCGGGTTGAATCCAGATGTCGTCAAAGGGAACTTCTTTCAAAACTCTTCCATTCGCAACGCAATTCAACGCCACGCCGCCAGCGAGACACAAGTTATTCATCTGGGTTTCACGACGAGCGTAATGGGCCATCTTCAACATCACTTCTTCGGTGATCACCTGGATGCTGCGTGCCAGATCCATCTCGCGTTGCGTGATCTCCGACTCGGGCTTGCGCGGCGGACCACCGAAGAGTTTGTCAAACGCGCCGTTCGTCATGCGCAGGCCCTGCGAGTAGTTGAAGTAATCCTGATTGAGTTTGAGACTGCCGTCGTCTCGCACTTCCAGCAGGTGGTCCTTGATCCTTGCGACGTACTTCGGTTCGCCGTACGGCGCGAGCCCCATCACCTTGTACTCGCCGCTGTTTACTTTGAAGCCGGTGTAGTAAGTGAAGGCGCTGTAGAGTAGTCCGAGGCTGTTTGGATAGCGAAGCTCCTGCAACAGAGTTATCTCGTTGCCTTTGCCGGCGCCGATCGAACTGGTGGCCCACTCGCCGACGCCATCGATCGTCAGTATTGCCGCTTCATCGAACGGAGACGGATAGAACGCACTCGCGGCATGGCTCTCGTGATGATCGCCGAAGAGCAGTTTCCACTTGAATTTCTTTCCTTGCTTCTTCGCTCTTCTTTCGTCTTCTTCGCCGTCAGCCTTTGCGAGCTCGGTGCGAATCAGATCGGGCATCCAGAGCTTTTCACTCATCCAGAGCGGCATCGATTTCAGAAATGAACTGAATCCGGCGGGTGAATAGTCGAGATAGGTTTCGAGGAGTCGATCAAACTTCAAGAGCGGCTTGTCGTAGAAGGCGACAAAGTCGAGTTGAGCAGCCGTGAGGTTTGCTTCAGCTAAACAGTAGCGCGCGGCATTCACCGGGAAACGATGATCGTGCTTGACGCGAGTAAAGCGTTCCTCCTGCGCCGCGGCGACAATCTCGCCGTCGATCACCAAACAAGCGGCTGAGTCGTGATAGAACGCCGATATTCCAAGAATGCTTACCACTTAAAAAATCAGAAGAGCGTGTAGATAAACGGAGCGATGGCCGACCCCTTCGCGAGCACCAGCACCACGCCCATCAGCACCAGCGTGATGATGATGGGAGCGAGCCAGTACTTCTTGTTCTCCCTCATGAACTGCCACAGTTCATTGATGACCTGTACCTTCGACATACGCCTCAAAAATTAGCCACAAAAAGGCACATAAAGCATAAAAAAGATCATTCCTAAATAGTTTGAGTTCTAAATTTCATTTTGTGCATTTTGTGCCTTTTGTGGCTAAAACATTTTCTCGTAGTGGCGTGGGTTTTGTTGTCGCGGCGGATAAGGATGCCAGAAGGACTCGCGCGGACCGGAACGTCGATGCAGTGGATCCCAACCCATCGCTCGCTTGATCAACCCGATCGGCGTCAACACCAGAAAGAAGATTAGCGCGAGGATGATGCGGCTGGAAACGAAGGCCATTCCTTCCGCCAGCTTCATCCACGCCTTCCGCGGCACTACCAAAACACGCGGCGCCACTATGCCCGATAAGATCAGTGCCGCGCCAACAACGACGAAGACATAGGCGACGTCGAGAAACTTGCCGCGATACATCCACCAGAGTCCGAGCACGCTAAACACCGCGCCGACAATCAGCCCAAACTCCCTCTCTGATCGGAACGTACGTCGCTTCATTCTTAGCCCGCCGCGAGAGCGTTCTCCGGAGCCCTCTGTTTTTCGAGCTCGCCGGCAATCCAGCGGAACGTGATCGCGAGGCCATCTTCGAGCGAAACCGACGGCTCCCAATTCAACACTTCGCGCAAACGTGTGTTGTCGCTATTTCGCCCTCTGACGCCCTGCGGCTTCGTCAAATCGTAACGCTTGCCAATCCGCTTGCCCGCGATCTTCGCAACGATGTCGACGAGCTCGTTGATTGAGATCATGCGGTCCTGGCCCAGGTTAATTGGCTCTCGATGCTCGCTCTTCATCAAGCGATAAATGCCTTCGACACAATCGTCGACGTAGCAGTAAGAACGGGTCTGTTCGCCGTCGCCCCAAACCTCGATGTCGTCGCCGTCTTGGGCGAGCGCGATCTTGCGGCAGATCGCTGCCGGTGACTTTTCTCGCCCGCCGTCGTACGTGCCGAGCGGCCCGAAGATGTTATGAAACCTGACGACGCGTGTGTCGAGTCCGAAGTCTTCCGTGTAGTGGCGGCACACTCGCTCCATGTAGAGTTTTTCCCAGCCATACCCATCCTCGGCATCAGCCGGATACGCGTCAGACTCCTTCAACGGCGTGACGTCCGTGTCTTTCTGTTTGTAGCCGGGATAGATACACGCGCTCGAAGTGTAAAGGTAACGTTTGACGCCGTGGATGCGCGCGGCTTCGATCGTGTGAAGATTGATCAGGGTGTTGTCGCGAACGATGACGGCTTTGTTGTTTTCGATAAAACCGATGCCGCCCATGTTCGCCGCCAGGCCGTAAACCTCATCGATGCCCTCTGTGGCTTGCAGACAGTTGTCAGCTTGCGACAGATCGAGCAGGAGAAATTCATCGGCGGCAGTCGGTTCGTACTCCGGTTCCTTGATGTCGACGCCACGTACGCAATAGCCGCGTTCAACGAGATACTTTGTCAGGTGATGACCTATAAAACCGCCTGCTCCTGTTACAAGTACTTTTGTCTGCTGCGACATCGATGAGGAGACTCCGAATTAAGAGCGAAAACTTTTGAATGCTTCGACGACGTAAACTTGTTGCTCGTCCGTCAATTCAGGATAAGCAGGTAAGGCAAACGTCTCGCGCGCGGCACTCTCGGCTTCCGGGAAGTCGCCTTCTTTGTAGCCAAGGTAAGAGAAACACTCCTGAAGGTGCAGCGGGACCGGGTAATAAACCTTCGTGCCGACGCCTTTGTGCTTCAAGTGGTCCATCAAAGCGTCTCGGTTGCCGGGAGCACGCACGACGTATTGATGAAAGATATGGCGTCCGTCCGGTCGCACGTATGGCGTGACGACGGGAAAGGTCAAATCGGCTTCACTCAAAAGTTGGGAATAACGATCTGCTTTCCGCGCGCGCTCGTCTGACCATTTTTCAAGACTGGGAAGCTTGACGCGCAGCACCGCGGCTTGCAGTTCGTCGAGACGGCTGTTGATGCCGACTTCTTCGTGCTGGTATTCGTTGGCGCCGCCGTGCGTGCGCAGCCGTCGCAGGCGTTGGGCGACGCGCTCGTCATTTGTCGTCAGTATGCCACCGTCGCCTGCACCGCCGAGGTTCTTCGTTGGATAAAAACTGAAACAGCCCATCAGGCCCATTGAACCCGCGCGCCGCTCGGTGTCGGTAGCGCCGATGGCTTGCGCCGCGTCTTCGACGATCGGTATGTCGCAACGTTCGCCGATGTAGAGCAACGCATCCATGTGCGCGCACTGCCCGTAGATGTGAACCGGAATGATCGCTTTTGTGCGCGAGGTGATGGCGTCGGGGACTCGCGAAACGTCGAGATTGTAGGTGCGCGGATCGATGTCGACGAAAACCGGGCGCGCGCCGAGACGCGCGATCGCTGCGCCGGTGGCGAAGAACGAAAACGGCGTCGTGATTACTTCGTCGCCTTCCTTGATGTCGAGCGCCATGAGGGCGAGCAGCAAAGCATCAGATCCTGACGCACAACCGATGGCGTGTTTAGTTTGGCAATATTCGGCGATTGAGTTTTCGAGCTCACGCACTTCGTCGCCGAGCACGAAGCGCTGGGAATCCAGCACGCGCTCAATTGCCTGGCGCATGCTATCTCGTAACGAGACATACTGCGCCTGGAGATCCAACAAGGGAACGTTCATAGATTATGGAAGAGGAGTATCAGGCAGCTTGCTCAAAAATCATTGTTGGACACAGTCAGTACCGTAACGCGGTAGCGTCGGGTCGGACGTGGTGAATCAGTACCATAAGAATATCGCACACCGAAGACTCACCCGACACTACCGCGTTACGGTACGGACTGTGTCCAACTCTCGTTCCTGAGTTTTGTGCCAAAGCTATCTCAGGCCGTTTCTCTGGCGGAGGCGTCGGGTCCGCCTTCGGTCTCGGTCGCGTAATAATTTTCCGAGTAGTAACCGGAATAGTAATAGTCCTGCGTTTCGAGCTTCACATTATTCAGCACCACGCCAAAAATGTGCGCTCCAACATCAAGCAACTGCTGCTTGGCACGACGCACCACGGCTCGCGAGCTTCTGCCGCCATGGACCACGAGCATGACGCCATCGACCATCGTCGAAAGAATCGAAGCATCTGTGAACGAAATCGCCGGCGGCGAATCGATGATGATGTGGGCGAACCGCTCGCTCAACTGGCCCAGCAAGCGGCGCATCTCCTCCGAGCCCAGCAACTCCGCCGGATTCGGCGGCACTGGACCGGAAGTCAGAATTTTCAGGTTCGGCGTCTTTGCATAAACCTGGAGCAGCGCGTCGAGATTCTTCTCGCCCGACAGCCACGTCGTCAGACCTTTCGCGTTCGACACTTCAAACTGCGTGTGCAGCCGTGGCCGGCGCAGGTCGCAATCGATGATCAAAACTTCCGCGCCCGTCTGGGCCAACATGAACGCCGTATTGATCGCCGTAGTCGTCTTACCTTCAGAAGGCTGGCTCGACGTAACGAGAATCGTTCGCGGCGGCTGTCCCGCGGACGAGAGCAACAGCGACGTTCGCAAGTGACGGTACGACTCCGCGATCGGCGATCGAACGTCGTCGATCATCGCGAGGGCGGTGCTGTCTGACGTCTCAGGATTAGGTTGCGGCAGACCTTTCAGCCGCGAGACGGGACCACGACCGGCCGGAATCATCGCCAGCGCGGGCAGGTGAATGTAACGATCGATGTCGTCGAGCGACTTCACTGTGTCGTCGAGGAAGTCGAGCAGGAACGCCAGACCGATGCCGGCGACGAGCGACAGCACGAACCCGATCAGAACGTTTCTTAAACGCGGTGGTCCAACCGCGGATTTCGGCACGCGGCTGTAGTTCTCGATACTGACTTCGCTTCCTTTGTCACCCTGTGCGATCTGAACTTCGCGTTGCTTTTGCATCAGCGTGCTCAGGTATTGCTTGTTCGTCTCGAGCCGTTGCGTGTACGCCGCCATTTCGATCTGATCGCGCGTTTGCTGATCGGTAATGCCGCGCTGTTTGATGTACATTTCGCGGACGCTGTTTTCATGCGTTTGCTCTGCCTCGTATTGGGCCTTCAACATGGCGACGGCCTCGCTGGAAGATTTTTCCAGCTCAGCCTCGAGACGCTTGATCGCGGCCTCGGCCTTTTTAACTTCGGGCCACTCCTTCGTGTAGGTCACTTCGAGAGCCGATTTCTTCTCCTTCAGCGCTGAGATTCTTTCCTGGATGTTCGTAATGCGAGACGACTTTTGCACTTCGGGAATGGACAAAGGCTCGGTCGAGTTTTTGGCGCTCAAGTAAACAGCTTGCGCAGCTTTGCGACGGTTTTCAGCCTCCAGCACCTGCCGGCTCAAATCCGACAGACGTTGTGCTTCGACGTTGAGAACACTGTCCATCGACGGGGGAAGTCCCTTTTCGCGAGCGAAGTTGAACAATTCTTCCGTGTCGTGCCTGATCTTGCTCTGCAGCGACGAAATCTCGTGGGCCAATAAATCTTCGGCCTTGGTCGAGTTTTGTGTGGCGCGCTCTACGTTATTGGAGCGAAAAACTTCCGCGAGCGCGTTAGCCACCTTCTGGGCCATGTCCGGATCTGTGTGCCGGTACTTGATTACAAAAAGGTTAGTCCCGGTGATCCCCTCGACGCTTTCCGAGCCGATGATCGCATCTTCGTACGGCTCGAGAGCTGAGAGCTCCTCGGCGCTCAACGGTTCATCCCTGAGTTGTGCTTCCTGAATAATATTTAGACTACGCGGAGCGACGGCCGGAGAAACCACGGCAGGTCTCTTCTCACCCGCCACCATTCTCCGCAGCGCGGTGAAGATTCCTCCCTGGCTCTGGCTGCCGAAGAAACTCGGATTGTGTTGCAGGTCCAAACTCAAAGCGACCTGTCGCGCGAGTGCCGGACTCTGAAGTAACTTGATCTGCGTTCCCCAGAAATTCGCATCCGGCTGAGCATTCAGCACGAAGTCTCTGGTCTGAAGAACGTTCTTCGCTCTCTGTTCAATCCTGATCGTCGCTACTGCTTCGTAGATGGAGGGCTGGCGGAACATTTGCACCGCGACCAGCGAAGTGACCACCAGACAAAGACTGATGATCAGCCATTTCCGCTTCAGCACGATGAAGAGGTAATCGCGAAGCTGGCTGGGCTCGCTGGCGGCGGGGCCATACGACCTGACCTGCCCAATATCGCTGAGTGGACGGTCGAGACCTCGCTCGACCGCAGGGATCGACATCAAACGGTTATCTTGCGACATCATATTGTTCCGGCTTTCAAAAACAGATAACTAACTCACAGAAAAGCTAACGGGCGAGAATAATAACAGAGACTCGCGCCGAGGCAAGCCAAACAAGGCACAAAAACCACAAACAAATCGTGCTTTCACGCCTCGTTGTGGCCCTCACGGATGAAATGGGCCAGCGCTTCCTGCCAATGAGGCAATGGCGCCATGCCGATTGCCGGTGACAGCAGGCACTTCATTCTCGAGTTACGTGGTCGCGGCGCGGGCCGGCCGAGCGAATCGTTGTCAACTACTTCCAGCGTGTCTGTACTCAATCCTGCCAATCGCAGCGCCTCGACAGTAAACGTTTCAAAGCTCGCGCCGTCGCCCGAATTAACAACGTGATACGTGCCGGGCAGATCCAATACCGCGAGTTCGCGTAGGCGTGCAGCGAGGTCGCGGCCGTAAGTCGGAGTCCCCCAACAGTCTCGAATCGCTTTTAATTTCGCACCACGTTTGGCGAGCGAGACGACGTTACTCAAAAAATTCTTGCCGCCCGGGCCGAAGATGAAACCACTGCGTACGACGATCGTTCGCGCGTGCGCTAACTGTGCCCTTCGTTCACCTTCGAGCTTGGAATTTCCGTAGACGCTGATGGGTAACGGCTGATCGCGTTGGGTGTAGAAACCGTCCTTCCGTCCGTCAAAAACGTAGTCGGTTGAAATCGTGACCAGGACCGCACCGGCATTGCGACTGGCGCGCGCGAGGTTTTCCGGTCCAAGCGCATTTACGCGCTGCGCCCGATCAGGATCGCTTTCGCAACCGTCGACGTCGGTCCACGCCGCGCAATTGATGACCGCGTCCGGTCGTTGCTCGCCGATGATCGTCTCGACTGCACGGGGATCGCCGATATCGAGCGCCTTGTGATCGTATGCTAAAACGTCGTCTCCACGGCCCGAACATTCTTTAACGAGCGCACGCCCTACCAGACCGTTTGCTCCGGTTATCAAAATCTTCAATCGGCTGTGACCTCGGTTCCATACTGGGCTTTGTAGTAATCGCGATAAGCGGGATTTCTGACCTTCTCGATCCACGGCCCATTCTCGCGATACCAGTTGATTGTCTTCTCGAGGCCAGTGGCCCATGTTTCACGCGGCCGCCATCCGAGCTCAGCTTCGGCCAGCGACGGATCGATCGCGTAACGTCGATCGTGTCCGGGGCGATCTTTGACAAACTTGATCAGTGTGCGCGGTTTGCCGAGTGCGTCGAGCAAAGATTCTGCTACTTCGATATTGCGTCGTTCGTTACGAGCACCGATGTTGTAGACCCCGCCGGCGCGTCCCTTTTCCAAAGCGGCGAGAATCGCGCGGCAATGGTCCTCCACGTAAATCCAGTCGCGCACGTTCCTTCCATCGCCATAGATGGGAATGGATTGGTCGTTCATCGCATTGGCGAGCGCGAGCGGCAAAAACTTTTCGGGAAACTGGCGTGGTCCATAGTTGTTGCCACAGCGAGTGATGACAGTATCGAGGCCAAACGTGTGATGCGCGGCGCGGACCAGGTGTTCCGCCGCCGCTTTGGAAGCGGCGTAAGGACTGTTTGGAGCAAACGGCGAGGACTCGTTGAAAAACTTGTCGTCATCTTCCGGCAGACTGCCCATCACCTCGTCAGTCGAAACCTGGACGAAACGCTTGACGCCCCTGGCGCGCGCCGCGTCCAGCAATACCTGCGTACCGACGATGTTTGTCTGAAGAAACTCAGCCGCGGAAGTAATACTGCGGTCCACGTGCGACTCAGCCGCGAAGTTGACGATAACGTCCGTGTTCTCGTCGAGGTTTGCCAGCACCGCTTCCGGATCGGTGATGTCTGCGCAAACGAACCGGTGTCTATGCGTGTCGAGACCTTCGAGATTGTCGGGGTTTCCCGCGTAAGTCAACGCGTCGTAATTAACGATGCGGCAGTCGTCATACTCTTCGAGGAGCAAGCGAACAAAAGATGAGCCGATAAAACCTGCGCCGCCGGTAACAAAGAAAGTTTTCATCTGTGAGCTAAACGATCCGGGTCAACATTCTCGATCGCCGCGTAAAATAGCATCTCCCGCATGCCGAAACAAAAATGCAATCTATTTGCAATTTGACGCGCGGGGCAAAATGGTCTATTACATCCCCCGCTTTTTGAGACCTGGTCACGCGACCACCTCGTCCAAGCTAGTGGACCGGTATCAAGCCGGTATTCAAGCAAGGTCCACTCCATGCGGGTTTCATGCTAACTGACCGATAGTCAACCGGTCATAGTTCCCGGCCACTTTTCAGGCCCAACAGCTGCTTCGTCTTTTTCGCAGTCATTTCTAGTGAATAAGCTCTTCCGTTTCTAGTGTGCGGGCACTATGTCCCGCGTCTCCTCGCGTGAGACATCTTCGAATCAGCCCTCAAGGAGAATAACCCAGAATGCTAAACACTTCGCCTTCGGCCTCCCGATTCCGTTATCGCGGATCGCGGTCCTACATCGGCCTTGCTGTTTTTATTGTTGGCGCGCTCCTGGCGCTTCCCCTCTTTATCGGATCAGCAGTTTCACCAATCAAATCAATCGCAATTACCCAAACAGTTAGCAGCTCGATGCCGGCCGATCCCGAACGCGTCGTCGCAGCTCCCAATTTCAACTTTCTGATGCCGCTTCCTCAGGCTGGTCCAGTGACAGTCGAAACTTTCGCTTCTGACTGCACGACCGCGAAGTCTGTTTACAACGTGCAAGATACGGATCTGACCGTCTGCGCAAAGATTTCGAATGCGCTACCCGGCTGGCGCGTGATCTGGTCCAACGGCCGTTCCGTCGCCGTTCAGACCACCGCACTCACAGCCGCAAACACATCCGCCACGTTTACGCTGACCACGTCTTCGAATCTCGGTGACTGGCGCGTAATCATCTTCGACGTGTTTGGACAAACGGTCCAGGCTGTGACCCCGTTTACAGTTGTAGACGAAGCTAATCCTATCGCGGATCTTGCAGTTTCAGCCGGCGCAATCGCGAGCACTGCACGCGCGGGAAGCCAGGCTATTTTCTCGTTGCAAGTCACGAATCATGGACCAAGCGCCGCAACTGCCGTCACGCTCTCTGACGACGTTCCCGCAAACGCGACGTTCGTGTCGTTCGATCAACTTTCCGGGCCAGTCTTTACCTGCACTAACCCGAACGTGGGTGAGACAGGTACGACGGTTTGTACTATCACCAGTCTCGGAAAAGATGAAACGGCTTTCTTTGTAGCGACGTACGACGTGGGCGCCGTTAGCACCGGAACCATAATTTCCAATACCGGCAGCGTCAGCAGCACCACGGCGGACCCCGAGATTCCTGACGTCGAGAGCAACAACAGCTCTACGGCCGAAGTTGAAATAGCTAACACGCCGTGCACGTTGTCGACTCCCGATAACATCACGGTGAGCGCTGACTCAGGACAAGCCGGTGCGGTTGTAACCTACAACACGCCGACCGGAACCGGAGACTGCGGCACGCCGACAACCGGCGAAACGGGTGAAACAATTCCGGCCATCAGTTGCAACCCGTCATCGGGTTCGTTCTTCGCGGTTGGTACCACCACCGTTATCTGTAGTGCACGAACTGGCGCCGCCGTTAGTTTCCAGGTGACTGTCGATAACCCCGGCGCACTTTCAATTTCTCTCACGGGCGGTAATTCCCTGACCCTGGAATGCGGCCAGCGATTCGGAGATCCGGGAGCAACAGCCATCAATGGCGCGGGTGAAAGCATAGAAGTCACCGTCAGCTACAGCGGCGGATTCAATGCTGACGCTCCGGCGGTTGGAACTTACACAGCCACCTACACCGCCACCGAAGGAGCAAACTCTGTTTCGGCAGAACGGACTATAATCGTCGCCGACACTGAAGGTCCGGCCATCACGATTGATGGTGCAAACCCGTACAGGATTCAACAAGGGTCCTGCTCGCCGTTTGTCGATCCCGGCGCCTCGGCCTTCGATACGTGTGCTGGTCCGAAACCGGTTACAACTTCAATCTCCGGGCCGGGCGGAGCGACTTCCGTTAATACGGGCGTGGCGGGGACCTATATCGTCACGTATAGGTCAACGGATGGAACGCATGAATCAACCGCGACCCGAACGGTGATCGTAGGCGTCTTCAACGAAGACGAAGTCGATCAGCCGGCTACTGCGAACGTGCCGCCGACACTGACACTCAACGGTGCCGATCAAATCACCCTCGAGTGTGGTTCGGCCTTCACAGATCCCGGCGCGACTGCAACAGTCTGCGGAAACTCCGTGAACGTAACCACCACCGGCACAGTGAATCCAAATGCGCCCGGAACTTACACGATTAACTATTCGGCCAGCGCCAACGGCTTCACGTCTGAGGCGACCCGAATTGTGACCGTGCAAGACACCGTTGCACCCGTGATTACGCTCAACGGCAGCAACCCGATGACCGTTGGATTCGGCACAGTCTTTACCGATCCTGGGGCGACTGCGTCGGACGGCTGCGCGGGTGACCTGACCTCCGCAATCGTGGTAACGGGAAGCGTGAATACCCAAATCGTCGGTTTTTACGCGTTAACGTATACAGTGAGCGATCCGTCAGGACATAGCGACACAAAGGTAAGGACCGTGGAAGTATCACCTTATAACTTCACGGGCTTCTTCGAGCCGATCAATAATTTACCTACTCTCAACGAGATGAAGGCCGGCCAGGCAGCTCCGGTTAAGTTCAGTTTGGGCGGCAATCAGGGTCTCAATATCTTTGCGGCGGGCTCACCAAGCTCGGTGCAAATTAACTGTAGCACCAGCGCGCCCATCGACCCTGTCGAAGAAACCGAGACAGCAGGCGCGAGTTCGCTCACCTACGACGCGGTTTCTGATCGCTACAAGTACACCTGGAAGACGGAAACCACGTGGAAGAATACTTGTCGTCAACTCACGGTCACGTTAAGAGACGGCACAGTTCATCAAGCGAACTTTAAGTTCAAATAACAGAAACAGACGGGCGGCGTCATTTCGGCGCCGCCCACTCCAAAATTCACAAGGGGTTGGTCAGCAATTTACCTATGTCTTTGATGACCACATATTCTTTTTTAACCGCGGGGAATATCGGTGTAACAGTGAACGGAACAAATCCGAGTTCTACTGGACCATCCCCCAGACCCTCAACTAAAAGGAGACTACAAATGAGCAAGTTTCGGTTCACTTTGAAGACTTTGGCAATCGCGACGTTCGTCTTCGCCTTCGCGTCGCTGGCCCAGGCGCAAGCTTCGCGCACGTGGGTATCCGGCGTAGGCGACGATGTAAACCCGTGTAGCCGCACAGCTCCCTGCAAAACCTGGGCAGGCGCGATTTCAAAGACTGCCGCCTGCGGTGAGATTGATGCCCTTGATCCAGGTGGTTTTGGCGCGGTCACTATCACCAAATCGATCACGCTGGATGGCACCGGCACGTTTGCTTCGATCCTCGCCTCTCTCGTTAACGGGATTGTTATCAATGCCGCCTCCACTGACGTAATCACGATCAGAGGTATTTCCATCAACGGATTCTGCAATGGCATCAACGGGATTAACATACTCCAGGCAAAAACCGTTAATGTGGAAGACTGCGTAATCTTCAGGTTCAATACCGGTAATGGGATCACTGTCAATGAAACCAATGACCTGGCACTGAACGTCAGGAATACTGTCATCAGGGACAATACGTTGGATGGCATCAACGTCACGTCGTCCGGCGGTACCGTCAAGGCAACGCTTGATAACGTCAGGTTAAGCGGGAACGCGAACGGGATCCACGCAAGACAAAGCAGCCGCGTGATCGCCAACAACTGCAATTTCTCCAACAACACAACCAACGGCGTGTTCGCGGATGCGACAGCAGCTTTCGCCACGATCAGAGTCTGGAACAGCATCATCTCTTTGAATGGTGGCAATGGTGTTCGCGCAGGAAACGCAGGCGGCGGCACTTCTGGTGTCGAGCTTGGCCAAAACCAGATCAACCACAACACCAGCAATGGCGTCCTGGTTGGATCCGGTGGCGTGGTCGAGACGTTCACCAACAACTCGATCAGAGGCAACGGCACTGATGGATGTCCGGGCTGCAGCTCAGTTGGACCGGGCAACTAAGTTCGTCGCTGTTTGTTAATGCTCTAAACCGGCGAGGCGGCTGGCGCAATTAGTGGCTGGCCGCCTTGTCGCATGTGTTGAGGATTCGATGAAATTATTTTTGACTCTTACTCTGCTCACCGCGGTCCTGACGCTGGGCGGCTTTCAAGGCTCGTTGGCTCAAGCAAAGACGGACGGACCGGCTCTCAACGGACGTTGGCGCGTGAAGTTCACTCTTGTAGGTACCGAAGAAAAGAATGCGGTTTTTGAGGCGAGGTCGAAGGGAACAGGAACGCTTCTCTTTCTCGACACAGGGCCTGACAACAAACCGGTCGCTGAGCCTCTACCAGCAGTGTGGTCGGAAACAACAAACGGCCGGCTGACTTTCTCCGGCGACGTCGAGTTGCCGCTCGGTACTTGTTGCCGCGAACTCGGAACGTTGATTCTCAAGGGCGCTTTTGCTTCCGACCATTCAATCAAGGGGCGCGCGATCTTCATCACCAGCACAACCGACGAAGAAAACTTCATTGGCTATCGCTCCACAGTCGGGACCTTCATCGCCACACGCGAGCCTTAGCATTTGTAGCCACAAAAAGGCACAAAAAGCACAAAACCCGCAATTGACCATTTTGTGCTTTTTGTGCTTCTTTGTGGCTACAATACTTTCTGATGAAACCAATTGTTCGCGTAAAAGATTTAGGTAAACAGTATCGCATTGGAGAACGACGAGCGGGTTACGACACGCTTCGTGAGTCGATTGTCAGGGCAGTCAGAGCTCCTCTCAAAAATCTTGTCACTCAAAACGGCCGCCGGAGTCCGGAGACGATCTGGGCCCTCAAGCACGTCAGTTTCGACGTTGCACCAGGCGAGGTTGTTGGGATCATCGGCAGCAACGGCGCAGGCAAATCAACTCTGCTGAAAACTCTCTCTCGCATCACTGAACCAACGGAAGGCACGGTCGAACTCTACGGTCGCCTGGCAAGCCTGCTCGAAGTGGGAACCGGCTTTCATCCCGAATTGACCGGCCGAGAGAACGTGTATCTCAATGGCGCTATTCTCGGCATGCGCAAAGTTGAGATCGATCAGAAGTTTGACGAGATCGTCGCCTTCGCGGAGTTGGAAAAATTTCTCGATACGCCGGTCAAACACTATTCGAGCGGCATGTACATGCGCCTCGCGTTCGCGGTCGCCTCACACCTCGAACCGGAAATCCTCCTCGTCGACGAAGTTCTCGCTGTCGGCGATGCTGCGTTTCAAAAGAAATGTCTCGGGAAGATGGGGGAAGTTGCGAAGCACGGGCGAACGGTGTTGTTTGTGAGTCACAACCTGACGGCTGTCAAGAGCCTGTGCCGCAGAACGATCAGACTCGATAAAGGCCAGATCGCGGATGCCGGCGACACGCACGAAGTGATTCTTAATTACATCCAGAGCGGCACGCAGACGAGGAAGGAACGGCATTGGGAGGATCCCTCGTCCGCGCCCGGAGGCCGCGAGGCGCGCTTGCACCAGATTTCCATCATCGCTGTCGCAGACGATCCGGATTTACCCATCACCGTGCAAACACCGATTCGGCTCGATGCTGCCTTCTGGAACTACGTGCCTGACGCTGTTTTGAACTTCAGCATTGTGGTCTACAACCTCGAGGGCGTGCCGATTTTTAATACCGGATCGGGCGCGCGGAGTTTTCCCGCCGGCCTCGTGCGCGGAAGTTTTGTGATTCCGGGAGACTTCCTCAACGACGACACTTACACGGTAAGAATATTGATCGTTAAAGACACTTCCGTCGCGCTTTTGGATGTGAGTGAAGTGCTCATGTTTGAAGTTCAGGATGCTGACCGGGAGGGGAATTGGTACGGAAAGTGGATCGGAATCGTAAGACCAAAGTTTGACTGGGAATTGAGTGTGGAAACGTCATCGGTACAGGATCCTGTGAACTCATCGGTTTGATGCCTATCAAGAAGTACATCCCGCTCGCCTTGAAGGAACGCGCGCGCGCGCTGCAACATCAGGTCAAGCTGATTAACGCCCGGCATTACTGTCCTGTCTGTGAATCGCGCGTCGTCTCGTTCCTGCCTCTGCCGGATTTTTTTCGCGAGAACCAGCGGAAGTATGGGTTTCCTTTCGCTGGTGACGACGGCGAGACTTGTAACGAGGCAGCGTATCTCTGCCCCGTCTGCCAGGCCACCGATCGCGATCGTCTTTACGCGCTGTTTCTCAGCGATTACCTGACGCAGCTTAAGAGCGGCCCGATCCAGATTGTTGAGTTCGGCCCGTCTGCACCGCTGTCTGCATTCATGAGACGGATTATCAAGTCGTCGGGCAAAGACATTCGCTACCGCACCGCGGATTTTCTGACAGAGAACGTCGACGACAAAGTCGATATCACTGACTTGCAGTGTTATCAAACCAACCAGTTTGATTTTTTTATTTGTTCACATGTGCTGGAACACGTGCCCGACGACAAGAAGGCGCTACGCGAGTTGCACCGCATTCTGAAGCCCGGCGGGAAAGCGATTTTGATGGTCCCGATCATTCTGAGGGTTGACGAGATCGACGAAGATCTCGAGTGCGTGGATGAGGCTGAACGCTGGCGGCGCTTCGGCCAGGACGATCACCTGCGACTCTATTCGAAACGAGGCTTTTTAGAGCGAGTGCGAGAAGCAGGGTTTAAGGTCCACGAGTTAGGCAAGGACTTTTTTGGCGAAGACTTGTTCGAACGGACGGGCATTAGCGGTCAAAGTGTTCTCTACGTCGTCGAGAAAGACGGTGATCTGTGACCCTCACATTTTGTGCTTTTTGTGCCTCTTTGTGGCCGTAAGATGTCTGGATATCTCGATCAGCGATACGCGGAATCGCTCAGCGAATTCGGAACGCCGCTAGCCTTGCATCAGTGCGGCGGATGGCTGTTGTCGCGACAGATACCGCAGACAGACAGCCGCGACGCAATGGGTTGCTACCCTTTGTTCGCCTGCGAAAACTGGTCGCAACTGAAAGCGGATTTGGATCAACTCGCAGACGATCTGATCTCAGTTTCCCTCGTCACGGATCCGTTTGGCGACTTCGACACGAAGTATCTGCGAGAATGTTTTCCGGATCTCGTGAAGCCGTTCAAGGAACACTTTGTCACCGATCTCGAACGTCCGTTGGAATCCTTCGTGCATGCGCATCACCTGCGCAACGCCCGGAAAGCACTGCAACGCGTCAAGGTCGAACAATGCCTCGAACCGCTGGAGTTTTTGGACGATTGGGTGAGTCTCTATCAAACACTCATCGAGAGACACGACATCACCGGCATGACAGCCTTCTCGCGCAACTCGTTTGCTGGTCAATTGTCCGTTCCCGGAATCGTTGCGTTTCGCGCGATTGAGAATGGCGCGACCGTCGGTATGCTACTTTGGTACGAGCAAGGCGACAGGGCCTATTATCACCTCGGCGCGTACAGTGAACGCGGCTATGAGGCCGGTGCGTCGTTTGCCCTCTTTGATTATGCGCTGCGCCACTTTTGCCTGCGGCAGTTCAAATGGCTTAACTTAGGCGCGGGGGCAGGCAGCAACAACACCAACTCCGGCCTGAACCGTTTCAAGCAGGGGTGGTCCAACGGCGTCCGCACAGCCTATTTTTGCGGCAGAATCTTTTCTCGGCATAAGTATCAGCAACTCGTGGAGAGAACGAACACTAGTGCGACCGAGTATTTCCCTGCTTACCGTTTGGGCGAATTCAAATGAGCTAAGAAAAGGAACCTCGTGGGAAAAAACGTGGAACAACTTTTGGCAGACGTGCTGCAAATACCGGTCGCCGAAGTTACAGATCAACTCGCAATGACGGATCTCGACGTCTGGGATTCACTCAAGCACATCGAGCTAATCGCGTCGCTCGAAGAACAACTCAACGTTCAGCTCAGCTTCGACGACATAGTTGCAATGCGCAGCGTCGGCGATATCAAGCGCGTGCTGAGTAGTAAAGGAGTGGCTGTTTAGCAATGGACCTGCGCGGGAAAAAGGTCATCGTCACGGGCGGCGTAAAAGGCCTGGGCCGGGCAATGGTCGAAAAACTCATCGCGCGCGAAGCTGTGTTAACAGTGTTCGACATCGACGTCGCCGGTCTCGATGGTCTGAAACAAGAGCTTCGGGACGTTGAGTGTGTGACGTGCGATGTAACGAACTACGAGCAGGTGTCGGCGGCGGTGGAAGACTTCTCTGCACATCACGGCGCGCCTGACGTGCTGATCAATAACGCGGGCATTCTCTACAGTGAACCGCTGATCAAAATCACAGGCGCCGGACTCCAGCTACACGACCTCGACACGTGGGACCGCGTGCTGCGTACGAACCTGACCTCGGTGTTCTACATGACCACCTGCGTCGTGGGAAAGATGATCACCACGCGCACAAAAGGCGTGATAGTGAATATCGGTTCCGTAGCTGCCGCGGGAAACCCCGGCTCCTCAGCTTATTCCGCCGCGAAGGCGGGTGTGCACGCGTTGACTCAGGCATGGGCGCGAGAATTGGGCCCGACGGGAATACGAGTGATCGCCGTTGCGCCCGGCTACATGGATACTGACTCAGCCCACGCGGCGACGAGTGAAGCGGCCCTGCGCGAGACAATCAAACGCGTGCCTCTGCGACGGCTCGGTAGAACTGAAGAAGTCGCAGACGCCGTGGCAGCAGTGATCGAAAACGACTTTTTCAACGGCAAAGTGTTTGAACTGGATGGCGGCTTGACGCTCTAAACATGAAGTGGAAGAAGATGGGTTTGATCTTCAGACCCGACAACAACTACGAATGGATGGCCACGCACGCTTACGTGCCGGTGCCGCACAAGATTTCAGACGATGTGCTCCGTATCTACTTCGCGACGCGTTCGAAAGCGATAAAGTCTGTCACAACGTTCATCGATGTCGAAGCAGATAATCCGTCGCGCGTAATCTACGTACACGATCGGCCCGTGCTGGACATGGGAACGCTCGGAACGTTTGACGACGGAGGCGCAGTGCCCTTCTGTATGCTCGAGCACGACGACAAGTTGTATCTCTACTACGGCGGCTGGAATGCGAGTGTGACCGTGCCGTATCGCAACTCGATCGGACTCGCCGTTAGTGAAGATAATGGATTGACGTTTCGGCGTGTTTGCGAAGGCGCAATCGTCGATCGAAATCAGCACGAGGCATACTTCACCGGCGCGTGCGAGGTCCTTCGCGAAGCGGGCAAGTGGCGCATGTGGTACGGCTCTGCAACGGGCTGGGTGATCGTAAACGGGAAGCCTGAGCCCTGCTACAAAATCAAGTATGGTGAATCGGACGACGGGATCAATTGGTCCAGGCCGAACCGGACCTGTATCGAGTACAAATTCGAGGGAGAGGCGATCGCGCGACCGTCAATCATTCGCGAAGACGGCCGTTACAAGATGTGGTACTGCTCCCGGGGCAGTGTTAATTACCGAACGGACAAAGAACAAAGCTACCGCGTCGGTTACGCGGAATCTGTTGATGGTCTCGATTGGGAACGGAAGGACGAGGAAGTCGGTATCGACCGATCCGCGGATGGTTGGGATTCGATCATGATGTGCTATCCGTACGTCTACCAGCACAAAGACAAAAAGTATTTGTTCTACAACGGCAACGGCTTTGGCGAATCAGGAGTCGGCTACGCCGAATCCTGCTAATCTTAATGTACGAATACAACCTCGCCATTAGATTCCAGGCAGTCGCATCACGACGTGGCGATCACCCCGCCATCTGGTTTCATCAAGACCAACAAATCACTTATGCAGAGTTGAATAAACTCGCAAACCGCATCGCGCGTTTGCTGATCAATCAGGGCGCCAAAAAGGGCGACGTAGTTTGTCTTGCAGGAGAAAAAACTTCCAACACGTTTGCCAGCATGATCGCCAGCCTGAAGATCGGCTGCACTTACGCGATACTCGATCCTGACAGCCCTGTCGAACGCCTGCGCAAGATACTCTCCACCTGCAGGCCCGGGTTTCTGCTCGCTGAAACTGATTTCGCGAATCGACTCGCTGAGATAACTTCCGAACTGAACATCAAAGCAATTGATCACCTCGATACCGACAGCTTCGACGACAGCGATCTGCCGGAGACGCGTTTCGTTACCGGCTCGGACCCGGCATACATCATGTTTACCTCCGGCTCCACGGGTTTTCCCAAAGGCGCGGTGATGACTCATGCGAACGTTCTCAACCTCATCGACTGGAGCGAAGAAACATTCAGCATCACTCCCGCCGACGTACTAACAAACGTCAATCCTTTGTACTTCGACAACTCCGTTTTCGACTTCTACTCGTCATTGTTCACCGGCGCGCGCCTCGTGCCTTTCTCGAAAGCGGAAGTCAGTGATCCGGGATTACTGGTCGCGAAGGCGGCCGAAGCAGCGTGCACGGTGTGGTTTTCCGTGCCGTCACTCTTGCTGTTTCTGCAAACGATGAAAGCTGTTGACGGGCGGCATCTCAGTTCGCTCCGCTGCTTCATTTTCGGAGGCGAGGGTTACCCAAAAGCAAAGCTAAAGGCGCTCTACGATGCTTACTCGCCGCGAAGCGAGTTGTTCAACGTGTATGGTCCAACCGAATGCACGTGCATCTGCTCGTCTTACAAGATCACCGAGAACGACTTCGTCGATCTGCAAGGGCTTCCGCCCCTCGGACAGATCGCAAAGAATTTCAGCTTCTTGATCCTCGACGATGACAACGCGGAGGCGACGCCCGGCGACATTGGCGAATTATGCTTGCTCGGACCGAACGTCGGCAAAGGGTATTACAACGATCCTGCGCGCACTGCGGCGGCCTTCGTCCAGAATCCGCGGCACGACGCGTTTCCCGAAATGATGTATAAGACTGGCGATCTCGTCAGGCTCGATCCTGCAGACGGCAAGCTCTACATCTGCGGACGAAAAGATAACCAGATCAAGCACATGGGCTATCGGATCGAGCTTGAAGAGATTGAGAGCGCGCTTCATTGTCTCGAGCATGTGACAGAAGCCGTCGTGCTGCACTCGAACACAAACGGCCGCAGTCGAATTGTCGCCGTCGTCGCGGGTGAAGAATTCGACAGCAACACGATGCGTACGGACCTGAAGCAGATCATTCCCGCGTACATGGTCCCATCGGTGTTTTATCGTGAAGACGTGCTGCCGAAGAGTCCGAACGGTAAAGTCGATCGTCGATCGCTGGCTGAGAAGTATTTGTAGAGAAACAGCATGGCTAAAATCGTCATTTTTGGAGCAGGAAAAATCGCCGATGAGGCGTACTTCTATCTGAAAAACGACAGTCCACACGAGATCGTCGCTTTCAGCGTGGATGGTCAGTACTTAAGTGAGACCACGAAGCTGGGCTTGCCGGTGGTGCCGTTTGAAGAAGTGCAGAGCAGGTTTCCTCCGGCGGATTACCAAATGTTTGTCGCGGTGGGTTACCAGGACCTCAACCACTTTCGCGCGCAAAAATACGACGAGGCCAAGGCGAAAGGGTACAAACTGATAAGCTATGTCAGCTCGCGAGCTTCGAACGTTGGGAATGTCGAGATTGGCGACAACTGTTTCGTGCTCGAGTTTGCCGTGATCCAGCCCCTCGCGAAGATCGGCTCCGACGTCTTTATCTGGAGCGCCAACCACGTCGGGCATCACGCGAGCGTAGGCGACCATTGTTATATTGCCGGGAACGTTGTGATTTCAGGTACAACGAAAGTCGAACCGTATTGCTTCATCGGTGTGAATGCTACGTTGGGCCATGAGATAACCGTTGGCCGCGAAAGCTTCATCGGCGCGGGAACGCTCGTTACCAAAAATGTCGCGCCGAAGAGCGTCTACATTGCGGCTGACACGCCAAAGTTTCGGCTTGACTCGGGCACGTTCATGCGGCTGACGAAGATGAAGTAAGCCACAAAAAGGCACAAAAGACACAAAAATGGGGGCTGTTGAGCTAGAGGCAAGTGGTTTTTCCAACGTGTTAGAGCTTTATCGAGCGGGGACGCTGCGCTTCCCGTTAATTTCAGCGGTTATCGAGAAGCGCCAACGCGGGCAGGTTTTCGTTGACGAAAATGCGAAGTCGGCGCTGGTGCTGAACAATTTCGGGTTCATGTATTTGATCGGCGCGGAGGTGAATCCGGAATTCGATGATGCATTAGTTGAATTGTTTACGGGTGCGAACAGAATAAAGCCGTCATATCTTTTGTGGTATTCGCCACCTGAGTCGTGGCAACAAAGGCTTGGTGCGGCGGGCGCGCGACGGCGCGAGCGGATCCGCTACCAATTCGACGGTGAGTTAAGTGAGCCGATCACTTGCCCGGGCGGCTTCGAGATGCGAAGACTTGATGCTGAATTGATTCCCAAAACAAAAAAGTTCGGCATCGAGATCGACTCGCGATTTTGGTCGTCCGCGCAGGATGTCACGGAAAACGGGTTGGGGTTTTGTATCATTAAGGACGACGATGTCGTCAGTATCTGTTATGCCGCTGCTATCAGCGACGGCCTCGCGGAAATCGACGTTGCCACTGACGAAGCCTTTCGACAACAGGGTTTGGCGGTTCTGGTATCGCGACAGTTCATACGAGAATGCTTGACGAGGGGAATCACTCCAACCTGGGACTGCTTTGCTTACAATACAGGCTCCCGGCGCCTCGCCGAGCGCCTGGGATTTTCCGAGTTGGTCCATTACCCGTTTTACTCCTTCAACATTCCGTTGAGTCTGGACCATGGAGATTGATCTGAATGGATTATAAGGAAGGAAACTTCGAAACGAGGAAGTTCTCTGCTCGCAAAGGGCCGTATTACGAAGGGCTCGCCGAGATCTTGTCGCTTGGCTACGACACTGAAGACCTGATTCATCACTTCCCGAGCTTCGTCGGCCACATGACGCTTTCCCGCTTCCTCGCTCTTTACGAAGCGTACAAAATGACGCTCGGCGTGGCCGGTCATATTGCCGAAGCCGGAGTGTACAAAGGCGCGGGCACTTTGCTGTTCGCCAAGCTCACACAGATTTTCGAACCTGAAACGTTGACCCTGGTCCATGGCTTCGACTGGTTTGAAGGATCCAAGCCCACTGAGGAAGAGCCCAACATCTTCGAAGGCTCTTATAAAGAAGACTACGATCGACTGATGCGATTAATCGCCGCTCAACGCCTCGATCACATCGTCCATATTCATAAGCTCGACTTGCGCTCTGACCTGGATCAATTCTTCGAGACCAACGCTTACATGCAGTTCAAGCTGGTCTATCTCGATGCGGGTCTGTACGACGTAGTCATTCACTGTCTCAAACATTTCTGGCCGCGTTTGACGAGCGGCGGCGTGATAATCTTTGACCAGTTCAATCATGAACTCGCCCCCGGCGAAACGCGCGCCGTCAGGGAATTCATGCCTGACGCCCAAATAAAAACTTTCACGTTTGGCTGGATGCCGACTGCCTATGTCGTTAAGCCGTAGCACGCGCTGACTATTCCCTATGCCAATTCTTGACACTACTTTATCTGCGCCGAAACAAACGATTGACGACCTCGCCTGTTTTGGCGGTCGCCCCGCTTTCGACGAACCGTTGCATGTTGGCCGGCCGAATATCGGAAACCGGCAAAAGTTTTCGACTCGAGTAGATGACATCCTCGATCGGAAGTGGCTTACGAATGATGGCCCTTACGTAATCGAATTCGAAAAGCGTTTGGCCGAACTGACGGGCGTGAAGCATTGCATCGCGATGTGTAACGCCACGATCGCGCTCGAGATAGCTATTC
>DASSEB010000430.1:0-23737 GCA_035696765.1 Pyrinomonadaceae bacterium
CAGGTGATATTTTTGTGGACACGCAAAAATCGCGTGCGGTTTATCAGAAATGGATGGCGATGACGCGTCCGGCGGATAAGTTTTCGCCCGACGGCACTCGGCGCCCGTACTGGATGCTGCGTCCATTGAAACCAGCGCGCGAGTTCTATAAATTTGCCGCGGATTTTCGCGGATGAATACGGATCAGACCAAAGACATGTACTTCAAACAATTTTATCTCGCGTGTTTGGCCCATGCTTCGTACCTGATTGGTTCGGAGGGTGAGGCAGTGGTTGTGGATCCGCAGCGCGATGTCGATGAGTATATCGCGGAGGCATCGGCGCACGGATTTCAAATCAAGTACGTGATCGAAACGCACCTGCATGCCGATTTTGTCAGCGGGCATCAGGAGATTGCGGCTCGCACGGGTGCGCAGATCGTCTTTGGCGAAAAGGCGGGCGTCGCGTTTGCGCATCGAGCCGTGCGAGATGGTGAAGAGATCGAGGTTGGCAAAGTTGTGCTGAGATTTATGGAAACGCCGGGCCACACACCCGAAGGCATTTGCGTTCTCGTAACCGATACGGAAGATCCACAGCAACCGCAAAAACTCTTGACCGGCGACACGCTTTTCATCGGCGACGTTGGGCGTCCTGATCTCGCTGGCGGCAAAGGTTACACACCGCAAATGATGGCGGAGATGATGTACGAAAGCCTGCATGAAAAAATACTGAAGCTACCGGACGAGGTCGAGGTTTATCCGGCCCACGGCGCAGGCTCGATGTGCGGGCGCAACATGTCAAAGGAAACTTCTTCGACCATCGGCGAGCAACGTAAATTCAATTACGCGCTGAAGCCGATGAGCAAAGAAGATTTCGTGAAGATGATGACTGCGGATCTTCCCGAAGCACCGGTTTACTTTCCCAAAGATGCGGAGATCAATCGTTCCGGCGCGCGAGGTCTTTCCGAGTTGCAGCCGCCGGCAGCTTTGACGCCGCAACAGGTGCTCGAATCAAGAGATCTCGGCGACGTACTGCTCGACGTGCGTTCGGCTGCGGATTTCGGCGCCGCTCACGTGCCCGGTTCAATGAACATCGGACTCGGCGGACAGTTCGCGATGTGGGCCGGCAGCTTGATTCCGCTGAATGCAGCGATCGTCGTTATCGCCGACACAGGCGCGCAAGTAGATGAATCGGTGGTCCGTCTCGCCCGCGTCGGAATTGAAAACGTGAAAGGCTATCTGGACGGCGGAGTTGAGAGTTGGCGTGACGCTGGATTTCCGGTTGATTCGATCGCGCAGGTGACGGTGGCGCAGTTGAAAGAACAGATAGCAAACGGCGATCTGCAAATAGTCGACGTGCGGCGTCCGGCTGAATACGTCAACGGGCACGTGCCTCGCGCGTTCAATGCGCCGCTGGCGAGTCTCGATAAGAGTCTTGGTCCACTGCCGCTCGAGAAAGACAAGTTAACGGCAGTGATTTGCGCGGGTGGATATCGTTCGAGCGCGGCGGCGAGTTTGTTAGAGAAACAGGGCTTTTCGAACCTCCTAAACGTCTCCGGCGGCACCGGGGCCTGGATCAACGCCGGCTATCCCGTAGAACAATAATTCAACGATGAAGCTGCTCATTGCGATAGGCATCATCGTAGTTGCCACGATCCACGGCTACGGCGCAGCGTGGCTGGCAATCTGGATGCTCTTTCACCCATACCAATCGGTAAAACTTTTCGGCATCACCGTCTGGCCGCAGGGCATGATCCCGCGGCATCGGGAGAAGTTGGCCCAGTCGATCGGCAACGCCGTCGGCAACGAACTCGTTTCACAGCAAACAGTCTTCGATGCGTTGTTCGAAACCGATTTCTTTCAACGCAAGGTTGAAGACTTCGTCGGCGGTTACACGAACGATCTGCTGGCACGCGTGTACCCGTCCTTTCTCGACGCCGTGCCTTCGCAAGCGCGCGCGCCGATTCTCGATACGATCTCAGCGCTCCAGTACCGGCTCGCCGAATACATTTCGGAGATGTTGAAGAGTGAAGAGACCGCCGCGGCAATTGAACACTTCGTCGATAAGCAAGTGGACGACTTACTCGATCGCCGTCTGGACGACATGGTCAGCGACAAAAACGTCAATCGCGCACTCGACTTCGTCGAACAACGTTTACAACAACTCACCGCGACCGAAGCATTCGAAACAAAAGTGCGCGACTTCGTCTCCGGACGTTTGGACGAGTTATCGCACAGCACCGCAACGCTCTCGGAAACATTCACACCGGAAACAATCGCATTCGTCAAAGACCGCATCGACCAACAGGTGCCGCCGATCGTTCATCACCTCGCCGACATCGCCACCAGTCAAACAACGCGGAAACAGATCGGCGCTTTGATAAAACTCGAAGTAGACCAGTATTACGAACAACTCTCACTCTTCAAAAAGATCTTCATCTCTCGCGAGCGCATCCACCGCGAAGTTGACGAACTCGTCAACAAGACTCTGCCCCGGCGTGTCGAGGAATACTTGCGCGGTCCAGCGTTCGAGCAGGAAGCGGAGGCCTTTCTGAACGCAACGATAGACAGCGTGATGGCGCGGCCACTTGACGAACTGATAGGCAAATTCGATCCCATCCGGTTCGACGACTTGAAGTCGCAGATCAGCACACGATTGATCGAGATTCTTCGCAGCGAAGCGCTCTCGACTTCAGTGTCGATGCAATTCTCTGACCTGATCGAGCGGCTGCGTCCGCAAACGCTCGGCTCCGTCATGCAGCAGCTCAATTCAGACTCAGCCACGCAGGCGAAAGGTTTTCTCACAAAGAGCCTGCTCAGCTTACTCTCACGCGACGACACCGCGCGCACGATCAACGCGATCCTGAGCGCGCAGATCGAACGCCTGCTGATCGCGCCCATTGGGCGGCTTGGCGACCACGTTTCGCAAGGCGCGATGCAGCGCGCGAGTTCGGCGCTGGTGGATCGGATCACACAGGCCGCCCGCGAGCGTTTGCCGGTGGCGATTGCGGAATTTGACGTCGGCGGGCTGGTGCGGAAGAAGGTATCGGACTATCCTTTGGAAAAACTCGAAGAACTCGTGCTTTCTGTCGCCCAGCACCATCTCAAAACTATCGAACTCTTTGGCGCAGTAATCGGGTTCTTTATCGGCGTCGGCCAGGCAATCTACTTTTGGTTTACTTACATGCCCGGCAGATAGATCAACACAAATGAAACGTATTCAGCGGAAAAGCCGTAATCCGTTTTCGCCTGTGAGATCCGTGACCGGGCAATAAGGAGATTGAGATGAGACATCTATTACTGGTTTTGCTGCTCAGCGTTTTCGCAGCGGGCTGTCATCACGGCATGTACAGCGGCGTTAAAGGCTCAGGCAAGCGCGAGTTGCAAAAGCGCGAAGTGAATGCGTTTACGGCAATCACAACTGAAGGAGCTTTCGACATCGAGGTGGCGTGTCAAAAGAATCCCGGTCTCGAAGTCGAGGGGGACGATAACGTGCTTGACTACGTCACCACCGACGTCAGCAACAACACACTGCGAATAAAGAACAGCAAGAACTACTCGGTGAACGAGCCCGTGAAGATCAGGATTTCCGTGCCCAACCTCGAAGGTCTTTCAGTTTCGGGTGCGGGAAAGATCGAGATCAAGGGCATGAACAACGACAAGTTTGAGATCGATGCGAATGGCGCGCCGTCGATCGTCGTATCCGGCACTACCAAGATGATCGACATCAGCACGAACGGCGCGGCGAAGATCGACACTCACAGTCTTCGCGCCGCGCGAGGAGTTGTTGAGAGTAACGGCGTTTCAAGAGTCGATCTCGACGTTAAAGATCAACTGGACGTGACCGTCTCCGGACCGTCGTCCGTCTTTTACACAGGCGATCCGGTGGTTAATAAACACGTGCGCGGCCCCGGCAAGGTAGAAAAAAGAGGCAGCGAAGGAGCTTAGGCTCGCGCACCGCTTTTGTTTTTTCATTCGGCCTTCTGTGCCTCTTTGTGGCTATTTGAGTCGCAGCTCTTTGTGGCTACAGTTGACATTACACTCACGACTGAATAACTATTTGCCATCATCGAAAGGAGCTTACGTACCCAATGACCTACGTAGTTGTTGAATTATGCGTCGATTGCAAGTACACCGACTGCGCAGCTGTGTGTCCTGTTGAAGCATTTCATGAGTTAACCGATCGTCTTTACATCAATGCCGATACCTGCATCGACTGCGATGCGTGTGTTCCGGAATGTCCCGTGGAAGCAATTTTTGCCGATACCAACGTGCCTGAGAATTACGCTCACTGGACCCAGATCAACATAGACGAAGCTCCGAAGTATCCGATTATCAGCCAGAAAATTCCCGCCCTGCACGGACCGAGTTGTACTGGCCCGGAAGAGTGACGGGCGCAATCGAAAGTATTCTCACGCCAGGCGCGAAGCCGCAAAGAACCAGTGGATTTAAAAATTTTCTTGCGTCTTTGCGCCTTTGCGTGAGAACGTTCTGTTTGGGAAGTAATGTCATTGAGAGCAGCATTAATCCTCATTCTCATCTTTGGCATAAACGCGTTCGCCCAATCGGGCAGGCGCGCGAAAACATTCCCGGTCCCCACGCCGTCACCAACGCCTGAAGCGACGGCTTCGCCCGCTCCCTCGTCGCCGCCGCCGTCGCAAGTCACCGCCGAAAGAGACGAGGACTATCGCTGCACTGAAGACGGCACGCTCGCACATCTCCTCGACCGCGATGAGGCAGGCGGGTTCTCGCCGAAGGAAGTCGATGTCAAAGCTCAGGTCACAGCAAAACCGGATCCCACGTACACACGCGAAGCTCGACGCGTTGGCGTGCAGGGCGTGGTGGTCCTGAAGGTGTTGCTCCTCGGAAACGGAAAGCTCGATCGCGTGAGAGTCGTGAGGCGGCTTCCTTTCGGTCTAACTGAGAACGCCATTCGCGCTGCCTGCGAGATCAAATTCAAGCCCGCCATGAAAGCGGGCAAAGAAGTTTCGCAGTGGGTGACACTTGAATATGCCTTCCGGCTCGCAAATTCCTCCATCTTTGGACCATAAAATTATGAGACGAATTATTTCCCCCCTCGTCGTAAGCCTCTGCCTGCTCGCGGCAATTTCCCAACACGCCACCGTCCTTGCGAAAGACACGTGGGTCAGCGTGCGCACGAAGAACTTCTTGATGGTCGGTAACGCCGGCGAGAAAGATATTCGAAAAGTCGCACTCAGGCTAGAACAGTTTCGCGAAGTGTTCACGCGACTGTTTCCGAAGATGAAGTTCAACACGCCGGTGCCAACCACCGTCATCGTGTTCAAGAGCGACAGTTCGTATGCTCCGTTCAAGCCAAGAGCAAACACCGCGGGTTACTTTCAGGCCGGGCCGGACGTTAACTACATCACGCTTACGACCGAACTGAGAGGTGAGCAGGATCCCTTCTCCGTGATTTTTCACGAATACACACACCTGCTCGTGGAGAATACATTCGACACTATCCCACTCTGGTTCAACGAAGGACTCGCGGAGTACTACAGCACCTTCAGCATCACCGACGATCAAAAGATCGTGCTCGGCGAGCCTATCGCCAGTCACGTTTACCTGCTGCGGCAAAACAAGATGCTGCCGCTGCAAACGATGTTCGAGGTCGATTACAAATCGCCGCACTATAACGAGTCAAATAAGACGAGCATCTTCTACGCGCAATCATGGGCGCTGATGCACTATCTCCTCGTCGGCAAAGCCGGGCGCGTCGACCAGCTCGGAAAGTTCATGGATCTGATCAAAACAAAACTGCCGATGGAACAGGCGTTTCAGCAGGCGTTTGAAGTGCCCTACGAAACGATGGAAAAAGACCTGCGCAATTACGTGAAGCAGGATCGTTACAACATCATCAAGGGTCACTTTGAAAGGAAGATCGAGCTCGACACGACAAGCGAGGCCACGACGTTAACCGAAGCGGAAGCGCAGGCATACCTCGGCGATTTGCTGCTGCACAGCAATCGTAAAGACGCTTACACCTATTTGGAAAAAGCGTTGAAACTCGATCCGAACCTCGCGATGGCCCATGCGTCGCTTGGCATGTTGTATTTCCGCGAAGGGAAAGTTAAGGAGGCACACGAGAGTCTCGAGCGTGCAGTAGCAGCGAACTCGCAGAATTACCTCGCGCATTATTACTACGCGTTTACGCTCAGCCATGCTGGTCCGGATGAGAAGCCGTCGCTGGGCGGCTACTCGCCGGAAGTCGCGGCAAAGATTCGCGAGCATTTGCAGAAAGCGATAACGCTGCGGCCTGACTTTCCCGAGTCTTACAATCTGCTGGCGTACGTCAGTCTCGTGACGGGCCAGGGCATTGACGAGTCAATCGCCCAGTTGAAGCAGGTGATGAAATCTTCGCCGGGCCGGCACAATCTCATCTACATGCTGGGCCAGCTCTACACGCGCAAGGGTGATTACAAGGCGGCGCGTGAACTGCTCGAACAAGTCGTGAAGTCGAATGCCGAGGAAGAGATTCGGCAGCATGCGGAATCGCTGTTGGAGATCATTCGTAACGTTGAGGAGCAGGCAGCAAAGTATGAGGCGGCGAAGCAAGCGGGCATGCGCGTACGCGGGCAGAAGCCGGAAGTCACGTTCGGCACGGGTCCATCACTGGACCCGTCAAAAAACGATCCATCGTACTATTTGCGCGAAGTGCTAAGACCGCCCGCCGAGGGTGAGACGCAGTTGCAAGCGACGCTTACCGCGATTGAGTGTGACGCGAAGGGGCTTGTGTTTGTATTGCAGACCGCTGCGGGCGTGTTGAGACTCAGAAGCGCGAACTTCCAGGACGTCGAGATTACCACTTACGATCCGTCAGTGCAGGGCGAGATCTCGTGCGGCGCGCGCAAGCCGGAGAATATGGTGGTCGTTTGTTACGTTCCGAACGCGGACAAGAAAGTAAAAGCGGATGGTATTTTGAAGTCGATCGAGTTCGTGCCTTCGACTTTCAAACTCAAAGCCTGAGCCACAGATTACACGGATTAACACGGATCAGAAGTCTCTTTCCGATCCGTGTTTTTCTGTGTAAATTTGCGGCTTACTTTTGCTGACCTTCGGTCGCTGTGCTGCGTCGCGAGCCGTTGAGCTGCTTCATTAACTCTTCAACCGCAGCTTCGAGTTGGCGATCGCGTCCCGCCAGCGTGTCTTCGGGTTTGTTGTCGACGAGCACGTCCGGCTGCACGCCATAGTTCTCCATGTTGGTCCGTTTCGTGTCCGCGAGAAACACACCAACGCCCGGCGTGCGCACAGTCGAGCCGTCGATCAAGCTGTAACTTCCCGTACCGATAACCGCTCCCATCGTCGGCGTGCCGACAACTTTCCCGAGACCCAGTGCACGGAACCCCGCCGGAAACATCTCGGCATTTGAAGCCGAGCGCCAGTTCTGCAGAACGACCTTCGGTCCGAAGAATCCGGCGAACGGACGGCCGGTCGCTTCCGTACCGCGCGGCTGCCACACCTGATACTGGCGTTGGACCAGGATCGCCAGCAACTCCTGTTCGATGTTGCCGCCGCCGTTCCAACGCTGATCGATGACCAGCGCTTCCTTGTTGCGATACTCGCGGATCTCTTTTTCGAACCTTCGCAGAGACGGCGGATTCATCGCCTGGATGTGCAGGTAGCCGACGCGCCCGCCGGAAAGTTCATCCACTTTCTTCCGGCGCTCCTTCACCCAACGCTCGTAGCGCAACTGGCTGTAAGCGTTTGTCGAGATCGCTTCGATGCGCGTGTTCCATGCGCCTTCTTCGGACGGTTTCGAGTTGAAGGTGACGTTCACTTTGCGATTGAGCCGCTCGTTCAAAAGCTGCCAGTAATTATCGCCGGCTTTGACGGGCTTGCCGTTGATCGCGATGAGATAATCGCCGGTCTTCACGCGCACCCAATCTTTATCAGCAGGACCATCTTCGTAGATGTAAGTCACACGATAACGGCCTGCGGCTTTATCAGGCTCCAGCTCGATCCCGAGATGTGACGTGGCGACACCACCACTGTTTGGCCCACGTGGCGGCGGCGCGGCGCCCGTGTGTGAAGCGTTCAACTCACCAATCATCTCGTTGATGATGTTGAGCAGCTCCTGGCGATCGCCGACGAAGTCAACCAGCGGACGGTACTTCGCGCGCGCTGCATCCCAGTCCATGCCGTGCATCTTCGGATCGTAAAAGCGGTACTTCATCGTCCGCCAACCATCGTCGAACATCTCAGCCCATTCCGAGGGACGATTGACACGAACACGAACGTTGAAATTGATTCGGCGGCGTCCTGCTTCGCGCGCCGGACCGGCGGCTGCTGTCGCGGCCGCTGCGGCTGCCGCTGCGCCCGTTCCTGGTCCCGCTGCCGGCAACGGCACTGAATAGATGCCGTCGCGTTCGCGGAAGAAGAGCGTGCGGCCATCGCGTGAAATGTACAGATCTGAAATACCGCCACCGAAACCGCCGCCACCGCCCGGACCACCGTCAGCTCCTTCATTCGGCGGTTGTCCCGCGGTGATTCTCGAGAGCCGGCGACCGTCGTCCTGAATTGAATAGACAACCGGCACACTCGCCGGCCCCGCTGGTTCTGTAGTCACGAAAACGATCGTGCGGCTGTCGGGAGCGATGGTGTAGTTGAAGATCGGAAACGGCATGCGCGTGATTTGCCGGGTGCGGCGTTTCATGCCGTCCCAGTCCATCTTGATCTCACGCGGCGGACGGTTAGCTGCCGGGCCGCGTCGCGGGCCAAGTCCGGCCTGCCCACCTGGCCCAGCGCCTTCGCCGCCTTCGCCCGGCATTTGTGGCGCCTCTGCTTCACGCTCTTCAGCGTCGTCAGGATCGCGCTCTTGTCGCTCCAACCAAACCGAATAGATCTGGGACGAGTTTGGCGCGGCGCCACCGGTAGTCGCTTCAATGCGTTGGAAGAAGAGCTTGCGGCCGTCTGGTCCAAAGTGCGGGTTGCCGTCGTTATTTGAATCAAACGTGACCTTGTGTGGCTCTTTCTCCTGGCCGGAGGCGGCAATCACGTAAACGTCACTTGTGCGCGACGCGTCGGCTTTCGAGTAAGCAATCCACTTTCCATCAGGCGACCAGACGGGACCGCCGAAGTTGCCGTAGTGAGAAGTGTCGAGCACGGCCACCTGCTTCGTCGCGACAGTCAGCTTGCGCAAGCTGTTATCGGATGCGGTGAACGCGATCTCCTTCGAATCGGGAGACCAGTTGTAACCGAATTTCAACGCGTCGATATCGGTGACCTGCTGCGCCGGCGCAGAGCCGTCAACCGGAACAACGTAGAGTTCCTCACGCCCGCTTTGATCGGAGATGTACGAGATCCACTTGCCATCGGGCGAATAACCAACGTTTCGATCACGCGCAGCGCCGTCGGTGATTTGTTTGATATCGCCTTCCTCAACGGGCGCGGTGAAGATTTCTCCATGAATCGAAAATGCAATACGTTTTGAAGACGGCGCGAGGTCGTAATCGTCCGCCTCGGAATTGAACGACTGCATCTCCGTCATGTTTTCCTCAGTTTCAGCGTCGATGTTCAACGCGATCTGAGTCGCTTTCCTCGAATTTACGTCGAGCTTCCAGATGCCGAAGTCGTGTTCAAACATGATCACGCGGCCATCGGAACTGATCGACGGCCAGCGCACGTCGCCCGCCTTGAACGTCGTGACGCGATCGGCCTTGCCGCCGCTTTCGGAAACACGCCAGATGTTCGTCAGACCATTGCCGTCGCGGTCGCTGACGAAGTAGATGAAACCGTCGTGACCCCACATGGGCCATGAATCAAGACCGTCGAAGTCGGTAAGCTGAGTAAACTTCTTTGCAGAAACGTCCATCACCATGATGTCGCTCTGATAAGAGCCGCGGTAATACTTGCGCCAGTAGACCTGCGACTTCTGGTTGTAAGCGAGTCGCTGGCCGTCAGGCGAATACGACGCCTGCACGCCCATGTCAGTGCCGGCCTTCCACGGCATGCCGCCTTCAATGCTGACGAGATAAAGCTGCGGCATGAAGTCTTCGCCGCGATTGCTGCTGAACAGCACCGCGCGCGAATCAGAGGACCATCCGAGCACCGTGTCGTCGGCCGAGTGCATCGTGAGTTGTTTGGCGTTGCCGCCGCCGGACGGTATCAGGTAAACGTCGAGGTTGCCGTTGCGCTCACTCGAGAAAGCAATCCACTTCCCATCGGGCGAGAAACGTCCGTAAACATCGCGCGCCCGGTTCACCGTCAGGCGTTGAAGGTTCTGGCCATTCTCATCGGCGGTCCAAATGTCTCCGAGATAGCTGAACACGATGCGGCCGTTGTGGTAGTGGGGATAGCGCACCAGCCGCGCCTCGCGGCCAAATGCTGAAATCGTAGTGAGAAGAAACAGTGCTGTGGCGAAGAGAGTGGTTGTCTTTTTCATGGCTCCTGACCTAAGTCTAATGGGAATGGAAATTACTTGGTGATGCGGTGGCGGGATTATATCATTGCGGCGTGACTATTACTTGTCGAAAAATGGGTGCTCCGGACGTGCCCGATGCTTTCCACATGCTGAGCGACTTTCTCCGCGCCGACGAACATTACCTCGCGAGCAGCCAGGCGTACGGCGATCTCGGTCTCAAAGGCCTCAATGACGCGCTCGATCTCTTTCTCGAACGTCCGGAACTCGGGTTCGTCTGGATGGCTTTCGACGAAAGGGGCGTGGCTGGGATTTGCGTGGTCTGTTACGCGATCTCGACTTCGATGGGTTCGGTGGTGGCGAAGCTCGACGACGTTTCCGTAAAGCCTGACCGGCGCGGCGGAGGCATCGGTTCGGAGTTGCTGAGGCAATTAAAGGAACAACTGCGCAGAGAAATGGTGACGCGCATCGACGTCGCCGTTCACCTGGAAAACCCCGAGGCGCGAAAGTTCTACGAAAAGGCGGGCTTCGTGGCGCTCAATGAGGAACGCCTCTCCTGCCTGATCTAAAATCAGTAACCACGGATTACACGGATAAAAATCGCGGATTTAAATCCGGATTTAAAATCCGTGTTATCTGTGGTTCTGGTTAGAGATTTCCTCGAAGTATTTCGCGAACGCGATCATCCCGCCTGACGCTTGTTGCCAATCGAAGTTCTCGTTCGGCGCGTGGTAGCCGTGCTCCGGAAGAGACAGACCCAGGAAGAGCACCGGACACTTCAGCACTTTCTCGATACTCGTCATCGCTCCGATAGTCCCGCCGTCGCGAACGAAAACCGCCTCACGTCCAAAAGCAAACTTCACCGCGCGTTTCAAAGCCTGCGGGAGTTCGCCTTCGAGCACGGTGCGAAACGCGGGCGCCTGAGATTCGAATTGGATGTTCACGTCGGGATTTCTTTCCTTCACCGCCGCCGTGATCAGTCTCTTGAGCTTCTGAGGATCCTGCACCGGCACTAACCGGCACGAAGCTTTCAGTTCCGCGCGAGGCGGAACGATCGATTTCAAGCCCGGCCCCTGATAGCCGCCCACGATGCCGTGAACTTCGAGCGTCGGCATGCCCCAGATGCGCTTCATCACTTCGAGCGGGTCTTCCGAACGCATCTTCTTCAGGTGGTGCGCCTTCTTGAATGCCTTGGTCGTGAAGCCGCAATTCGCCCAGTCTTGCAACTCCTTTTTTGAAGGCGGAATGACGTCGTCGTAGAACCCTTTGATTTTGATCTTGCCGGTGCGCACGTCGTAGATGTCGCAAAGCAGTTGCATCAACTCGGCAATCGGATTTCGCGACGCACCGCCGGTCTCGCCTGAGTGTGTGTCGACCGTTCCCGTTTCGAGCGTCAGGATGAAGCCGAGGAGGCCGCGCAGTCCGGCGGAGCTTGCCGGCCGGTTTCGCGAGACCCAGACCGTGTCTGACACAACCACCGAATCGGTACGCAGATCGGCCGCGGCCTTCGAAATAATCTTCTCGAAATTCGGCGAGCCGATCTCTTCCTCAAACTCCCAGAGGAAACGTATGTTGACGGGAACGTCCGCTTCCATCGCCGCGCGAGCGCCAAACAGAGCCGTGAGCGCCGGGCCTTTGTCGTCCGTCGTGCCGCGCCCGTAGTAAGTGTCGCCCTTTTGCGTGAAGGTGAACGGCTCGGTGTCCCACGGTTCAGTTTCCTTCGACGCCGGTTGAACGTCGATGTGGTTGTAGACAGTAACTGTCGGGCGGCTGCTGTCATTTCCGAACACGCCGTGAACAACAGGATTTCCCCTGTCGGCGCGATAAACCTCGACTTTTCCGCCACATTTTTCGAGTGTCTCGACGGTAAGTTCGACACCCTTTTTTATGTCGTCAAGGTGATTCGGATCGACAGAGACCGTGGGAGTTTCGACAAAGCGGCGCAGCAGCGCTTCATACTCCTCGCGGTGCGAGTTTGCGAAAGACAAAAGACTATCCCGTTTTAAGGTTGTGGGCATTCAAGATCCTCCTGCGCGCCATAATAAAGCAAAGAAAAGCAGGCCGAAAGTAGGCGACGAAAACTCGAATCTCCGCATCTACATGCCTACGGTGATTTTGTAGAAAACTTCGGCCGACGCCCTGCGTACATTCAAAAGCTCCGGCGCTTCGTGTTATTCTGGCGTTCCCGTGTTTCCAACCGGAACCCGGCGCCCTGACAAGTCAGTAACCTGCGACATAGATTTTAGGAGGGTTGCGTGAGAAAGAGTTCTTTTGCCCCGGGAATTTTATTCCTCGTTGTTGTCCTGGCACTCCCTGCACTGATTATTGCCCAGCAAAACCGTTCTGCTCGCCGGGCCACAACTCCCGATCGCACAGCGTCCGGTGAGACCCCAAATATCAAAGCAACCTCCACGACGCCGGTTATCAAAAGTGACCTTGCAGAAGCCTTATCAGTTATCCAGTCAAACCACATCGACGGCCGAAAACTCGACTACAACGCGATCTTCAAATCGTCCATCAGCGGTATGTTGAGCGTCCTGGATCCGCACTCGACCTATTTCGATCCGGCCGAATACGCCTCTTTCCGCACCGAACAACGTTCTGAGTACTTCGGTATCGGAGCTACGATTGAAGACCTTCGCGAGGGTTCTGACGTCAATACTTTCATTCGCGCCACTTTCCCGGATTCGCCCGCTGCTCGCGCCGGTTTGCGGTTTGGCGATCGCATTCTCGCAGTCGACGGCAACTCGATGGCCGGCAAGACCTATCCCGAAGTCCGCAAGTTTTTGCTCGGCCCGCGCGGCACGACCGTCAAGGTCACTGTCGAGCACCCGGCCACTAAGCAGTCTGAGACGGTGAACATCGTTCGCGATGCTGTTTCGCTACCCTCAATCGCGCAGGCTTACATGCTCCGGCCGGGCGTCGGCTACGTGGCCATGACCGGCGGTTTCAACCTGACGACTGCCGACGAATTCGAGCAAGCGCTGAGATACCTGCACGGCAAAGGCATGAATATGCTGGTGCTGGATCTGCGCGGAAATCGCGGCGGGCTGCTGATTCAAGCGGTGCGGGTCGCGAACACGTTTTTGCAGCGCGGCCAAATGATCGTCTCGCAAAAGGGTCGCTTCCGTGACAGTTCGCAGTCGTACGCTGCGGTGAATGAGAATCCAGACAACGTCGCCGTGGTGGTACTCGTCAATGGCGAGACCGCTTCAGCGGCTGAGATCGTCGCCGGCGCGCTCCAGGATCACGATCGTGCGCTCATCGTCGGCGAAACGACCTTCGGTAAGGGCCTCGTTCAGTTTCCATTCCAGTTGGACTACGACTCGGCTTTGTTGCTGACGATTGCCAAGTACTTCACGCCGTCCGGTCGATTGATTCAGCGCGACTATTCAAACGGCGGCTTTTACAACTATTACTTCCCGGGCGGTCTCGCAGCCGACAAGAGCAACAAGGCGACGCCGCAAAGCGGCCCCGAAAGCCACACCGATACTGGGCGCGCGGTCTATGGCGGCGGCGGAATTTCTCCGGACGAAATCGTCAAGCCGGGAACCATCAGCGCGGCCGAACGGCACCTGCGCGACATCCTGTTCGCGTTCTCGCTCGAGCTGACCACCGGAAGAGTTGCGGGGTTTGACTCATACAAGATCCAGCGCGCGATCGACTTTGACCACGATCTCGTAAGCGAGGATTATCCGGTGACCGACGCGCTGTTCAAGGAGTTGAAGAGGTTTGCGGTGAGCAAGCCGGTTTTCAAAGTCACTCCGGATCAACTCGACAAGTCGCGTACTTTCGCGGAAAGACAGTTGCGCTACAACCTGCTGTCGGCAGCCTATGGCTTCCGCACGGCAACGCAGGTTTTCAACGACGCCGATCCGCAGGTGGCGCGCGCTGTCGATGCGATGCCCCGGGCGCGTGAACTCGCTCTCGCGGCAAGTAGAGCGCGGGCCCGCGGATAAAACTTAACCACAGATAACGCGGATTAAAACACGGATTATCATCAACCACAGCGCCGCTCGAGCGCGGCGCTTGTGGCCCACCATTCAAAAAGAACTCGACGCTGCCCGCGTTGAGTATCAAGCATACGAAACAAAATCGCCTGGAGACGCGACCGTCCAAACTCGCGCGGCGCTGAGATCCGGCGTCGAGGCTGTTGTCGTCGTTGGAGGCGACGGCACGCTCAGCGAAACGGCTGAAGGCTTCTTTGAATTCAACGACGACGCAGACACTCCTCCCGTGCCGGTAAATGCCGGCGCAACCCTCGCGATATTGCCTGCCGGGACCGGCAATGACTTCGCGCGTGGACTGCTCGGCAAACACACGCCACTCGCGAAGTCGATCGAGACGGTCGTCGCATTTCTTCGTGGCGAGAAGAGCGCGCGTCGCATCGACGTTCTTTACGGCCGGTGTAATGGTTTTGAAAAGCCGTTCATCTGCTTGAACGCCTCGACGATGGGAATCGGAGGCGAGACGGCCGGACGCGTCGCGGCGCAGGGAAAGTTCATGCGCAACTTCTCCGGTGAGTTTCGCTTTGTGTTCGCGGCAGTGGGAGCTTTGGCGGCATGGCGCGAACGACGCGTGCGAGTAGTAGTTGACGGTCGCGAAGTTGCGGATGGACCAATGAATTTGGTTGCCGTGGCGAATGCACTCTACTGCGGCGGCGGGATGATGCTATCGCCCGAGGCCTGCATCGACGACGGCAAGCTCGACGTGATCACGGCTTCAGGCCTGACGCGCAGGAACGTTGTGACCGAACTCTCGCGCGTACACACTGGCGGCCACGTCAACAATCCGAAGGTCACGATTACGCAAGGGGCGATCGCGCGGATCGAGACGTTGTTGGTGCAGGATGCGATGCCGCTTGAGGCGGATGGAAACGTTCGCGGAGTTACGCCAGTTCAGTTTCAGGTGTTGCCCGGAGCGTTGCGGTTCATCTCGAGTGCCTGAATTTTAGCGAGGCGGCGGCGGTGGCGTTCTTCGCCTGTGAACCGAGCCCCCACGAAGGATCGAAGGATATCGAGTGCGAGTTCGACGCCCACTACCCGGGCGCCGAGACAAAGGACGTTGCAGTCGTCGTGTTCGCGTGATTGATGCGCTGAGTAAGTGTCACTGCAAAGTGCCGCACGAATACCGTAAAGTTTGTTCGCCGCGACGGCCGCGCCGACGCCGCTTCCGCAAACCAGTATCCCAATCTCCGCGCTATGGTTTTGTACCGCTTCACCGACCTGTTTCGCGTAGTCCGGATAATCGTCGGGGACGGAGCCGTCGTGCGTGCCGAAGTCGATCAGTTCATGACCTGTGTTCCGCAGCTCTTCAATGATGCGTTCATTTAGAGGGAAGCCGCCATGGTCTGCACCAATCGCTATTTTCATGATCAGTTTCACAGTAAAGCGCGGGCGCGATTCAACACGTTATCAACATTGAACCCCAACTCTCGCAACGCGACCTCACCCGGCGCGGAAGCCCCAAAACGATCGAGGCAAACAACATCGCCTGTTGGTCCAACGTATCGATCCCAACCCTGTCGCACGCCCGCTTCAATCGCCAGCCGCGCAGTCACTGACGGCAGTAAAACCTGATCGCGATAATCCTGCGGCTGCTCTTCAAAAAGTTCCCAACAAGGCATCGACACGACGCGCGCCGCCACGCCTTCGCCTTCCAGTTTCTCGCGTGCTTCAAGCGCGAGCGAAACCTCGGAGCCGGTCGCGATCAGAATCAGTTGCGGGTTTTCCGCATCAGCCAACACATAAGCCCCACGCCGCAATCCATCCGCCTTCGCAAACCGCTTCCGATCTATCACCGGAACTTTCTGCCGCGTCAGCGCCAACGCTGTCGGCGCACTGCGACGCAAAATCGCGATGCGCCACGCCTCACTCACTTCCGCCGAATCAGCAGGTCTAATCACAAACAGGTGCGGTATCGCTCGCAACGCAGCGAGATGCTCGATCGGTTGGTGTGTTGGACCATCTTCACCCAAGCCGATCGAATCGTGAGTGAAAACATAAATGACCTGCACTTCCGAGAGGGCGGCCAAACGGATCGCCGGCCGCATGTAATCGGAGAACGTCATGAACGTTCCGCCATAGGGAATCAAACCGCCATTCAGCGAGATGCCAGTCAGCGTCGATCCCATCGCATGCTCGCGCACGCCAAAATGAATAATGCGCCCGTCGTAAGTGCCGGCCTCGAAGCTGTGGCTCTCCTTGATGTCGGTGTTGTTTGAAACGCCGAGATCCGCGGAACCGCCAATCAGCATCGGCATCACCGGCGCGAGAGCATTGATCACTTCACCACTCGCGACTCGCGTCGCCACCGGTTTCGCATCTTCAAACTTCGGCAAGTAATCTTCCCAACCTTCGGGCAGATCGCCATTCATCGTCACGTGCCAAAGATTGCCTTCCTCGGGATGACTCTCGGCGTACCTGTCGACGAGGCCGCGCCAATCAGCTTCGAGACGCTCACCGCTATCGACCGCTTCGCGGAAATGCGCGAGTGCTTCGTCCGGAATGTAAAACTGCTTGTCTTCCGGCCAGCCAAGATGGCGCTTCGTCTCGCGCACCGCTTCTTCGCCGGGCGCGTCGCTGTGAGCTTTGCGTGTGCCCTGCGTGGGCATGCCGAAACCGATGACGGTCTTGATCGAGATCAAACTCGGCCTGTCAGTTACTGACTGCGCATCGCGAATCGCGGCCTCGACGTCGTTGAGGTTATTGCCGTCCATAACGATCGGCGTGTGCCAGCCATACGACTGGAAACGCTTCGGCACATTCTCGCTAAACGCGAGGCTGGTGGAACCTTCGATCGTGACTTGATTGTCGTCGTAGAGATAGATCAGTTTGCCGAGTTTGAGATGGCCGGCAAGCGAGGCTGCTTCCGACGCGACGCCTTCCATCAGGTCGCCGTCGGAAACAATCGCGTAAACGTAGTGGTCGATTAACGGGAAGCCCTCTTTGTTGAACTTTGCAGCAAGGTGTGCGGCGCCCATCGCCATCCCGACCCCATTCGCAAAGCCCTGGCCCAAGGGACCAGTTGTGATCTCAACGCCGGGCGTTAGACCATACTCCGGATGGCCGGGCGTCTTCGAGCCCCACTGTCGAAAGTTTTTCAACTCGTCGAGCGGGAGATCGTAGCCGGTCAGGTGCAGCAATGAGTAGAGCAACATCGATCCGTGCCCGGCGGAAAGCAGAAAGCGATCGCGATTGTCCCACTTGGGATTCCGCGGATTGTGTCGCATGAAACGCGTCCAGAGAACGTAAGCCATCGGCGCGGCGCCGAGCGGCAGGCCGGGATGGCCCGAATTCGCTTTCTGCACCGCGTCGAGCGACAGCGTGCGGATTGTATTGATGCAGAGTTGATCGAGTTCGGGAGTGATGTTGGAGTTTTCTTTCTGCACGGGCGCGCTCATTTAGTTTCCTGTGGCTCCTGATTTTTTAAGAGTTTTTCACTGCTTATAAAGTCGATCGTAGAGCTCTTCCTGGCGGACGAGTCCCTGGCAGTAGCGAGCGTGTCGCATCATGTCAGGTTCGAACACCTGTTCAACTGAAATTGAATCTTCCTCAATGGTAGCTATTTTGCCCACCGCTTCGAGCGCAAGCAAGGCAGCGCCGCGCATCGAGCTTTCGGCGCTTCCACCGAGCAGCAATGGACGACCCAAAACGTCGGCGATGATCTGCGCCCAAATGGGTGAAGCACGCAGGGCGTTACCGGATGCGAAGATCGTCGCGCCCGGCGCGATGCGATCAAGCGCGCGGGCAATTGCCGCGAAGCGATATGCGACCGACTCCAGCGCCGCGCGAACGATCTCGACGGGAGTCGTTTGTTGTCTCAAACCGAAGATACCGCCACGCGCATCAGCCAACCATCCAGTGCTACGCTCGCCCGACCAAAAAGGCAGGATCGTGAGTCCGTGTGAATCGGGTTCGAGCGCGGCTATCTCGCACTCCAACGCGACGCGATCGACATTCAGCGATTCAATCAACCACTGAAACAGACCGCCGCCAGCAGACAACGCGCCTCCGACCACCACGCGATTGCTATCAACTCGATAACTCCAGAGCGCTGCGGGAAGTTCCGCGGGCGGTTCGCCTGCAAACACCACTCGCATCGCGCCCGACGTGCCGACCATCAATGCGATCTTGTCTTTCGTGCTACAGCCCGCGCCGATGTTGTTGGCCGCTCCATCGCCAACTACGCGCACGAGTCGCGCTTCTGCCAGCGCGGGCCAGCGAAATGCGAAAGCGTCTGCAAGTCGCAAACTCGACTCAGTTTTTATTTCCGGCAAAGTGTCGGGCGAAAGAGCCAGCGCGTCGACAAAGTCCCAATCCCAGGCGCACCGTCGCTGGTTGAATAACCCTGTGGCCGACGCGAGGGAAATCGTCGTCGCGGGTTCCCCAAACAAGCGCAGGCAAAGGTATTCAGCAAAACCAAGCCAGCAACGAGTGTTACGAAATTTTTCAGGGTGCTCGCGTTTGAGCCAGTGCAATTTCGCGGGCCAGTAACTCGGGTGAAAGCGGCAACCAGTGCGAGCGTGAATCTCGAGCTCGTTGAATTGCGTGCGCAGTTCGTTGGCGATTTGCGAGGCGCGAGTGTCGGCCCAGGTGAGCAATGGTGTGGCGGCGTTTCCGTCGCTATCGACACCGATCAGGCTATGCCAAAACGATGAGATCGCGATTGCGTCGATCTGGCCCGTCGAATGAAAGTTATACGTGAGCAGCTCGTCGATCGTCTTAACAACTTCGTCGACGAGAGCGTCGGCGTTGAGTTCGGCGAAGTCATCTACTGTCTTGCGACGCTTTTGCGTGCCGAAGATTTGATTGCCGCGTTCATCAAACAACGCGGCGCGCACTCCGGACGTGCCGACGTCGATGCCCAATAAATAGGATGGCTTTGTGCTTGCCATCACGGACACGATGTCCGGCGCCGGCTCAACTTCGTTAACAGCATCGAGCACAAGACTCATTCGCTTAGGGCACAAAAATCAAGGAAATCCTTGTGTGCTTTTTCTGCTTTTTGTGGCTGAAATACCTTTGAGGTCCCACAGGATATCATGCAAGTCGGTTAACTCATGTAATACAATCCGCCGGTGCGTCACCTTTTACTCGCCGCCGCAGTTCACATCGCACTGACAATCGCAATCTTTCTCACCGGACACTTTCAGCTTCTGCCCGGCACGTTTGACGAGAACGGAACCGGTCTCAGCTTCGCCATCGACGCGGCAACGTATCGGACATTGGCCGGCGACATGGCGGATGAGTTGCAATCCGACGGATTTCGCGCGTGGCTTGCAGTGAAAGCGCCGCTGCACTGCCGTCTCTACTCGCTATCGTTTGCAACCTTCGGCCGGCTGCTGGGCCATAACATTCTCGCCGCGGAGCCGCTTAATCTTCTTTACTACGTCGCCATACTGACTTGCGTTTACCTGCTGGGCCGAGAAACGTTCAACGCGCGCAGTGGCTTGCTCGCGGCTTCGATCGTCGGTGTGTGGCCGTCGTTCCTGCTCCATTCAACACAACTGCTCAGAGATCCGCTGGCGATTCTTTGCTTCCTCGCTCTCATGGTTCTGTTGGTATTACTGCTCACGCACGAGTTCGTATGGCGCAAGGCCATTGCTGTGGCCGCCGGCGGCGCGTTGCTGGTGACGGTATTTTGGGTGACGCGCGGAAACATGTGGAACCTTGTGCTCGTCGCGATTGTGCTCGGGCTCGCAATGCTCGTGCACCGAATGGTTCGTGAAAAGAAGGTCCTGGGCGGAAATGTCATCGTTATATTCTCGATAATTGCCGCGGCACTTTTCGTCCCGACACGTCTCGAGAGCACGAGTTTACCCGGCGTGAGGCCGCCGGCTACGCCGCTGGCCATTCCTTCAACGGTTCAACCTTCTTCGAGTCAGGGAATCTGGACCACAGTCGCGACGGAGATCGCGGAGCGCAGGGCCGGCTTCCGTTTGTATGCAGCGCGCGCGTCAAACATCGATAGTGATGTGCAGTTTCGCAGCGTGGGGGACATCGTGAGATTTATTCCACGCGCGTTCGTGATTGGTTTCCTCGCGCCGTTTCCAAAGATGTGGGTGCAGCCTGGAAATTTTGGGTTGATGGTGCGTCTGCTCAGCGGGGTTGAAACACTCGCGATGTATTTTCTTTACGTCGCGGCCGCTGTTTGCGTGTGGCGCAACAGGCGCAATCGAGCGATGTGGTTACTTTTGCTGGTCGCGACAATCGGCATGGTCGCGCTCGGTTTGGTGGTGGTAAATGCGGGTGCGCTTTACCGGATCCGGTACGTGTTCTGGATGATGATGATCGTGATCGCGGCGTCTTACTTAACAGTCTTGCGCACGAACTCAACAAAATCCCGGACGTCCTCTTCAGTCGTATCGAACGACGCCATCAGCCGCACTTCCGAAATCTCTTCGTTCCAAACGTAGAAAAAGTATTTCTTCTGTAGCAGCGGCACATACTTGCCCGGTATCACTGCAAAGACGCCGTTCGCCTCAACCGGCTGCGTCAGTTGTATCTGCGGTATCTTCGCGAGTTCACTTCCCAACATCTGCGCCATTCGATTTGAGTGCGCGGCGCTACGCCGCCAGAGATCTCCCGACAGCAGCGCCTCGAATTGCGCCGAGATGTAGCGCATCTTCGACGGCAGATGCATGCCCTGCTTGCGGATGTATTTGAAGTCGCCTCCGAATGCTTTGTTGAAAAAGATCACCGCTTCGCCGTACATCATCCCGTTCTTCGTGCCGCCGAACGAGAGCACATCAACGCCCGCATCCGCCGTGATCTCTTTCAGATTCGCGTTGAGACTCACCGCCGCATTCGCCAAACGAGCGCCGTCGACGTGAAGCAGCAGGTTGTGATCGTGAGCGAAGTCAGCCAGCGTCTTTAATTCTTTCTTCGTGTAGACCGTGCCCATCTCGGTGGCTTGCGAAACCGAGATCACACGCGGCTGCACGTGATGCTAGACGCCGATGCCGTGCAGCAGTGACTTGATCTGTTCGACTCGGAGCTTGCCGTCCGGAGTAGAAACTGTGAGCAGCTTGCAGCCGGTGAAGTTTTCCGGCGCGCCACACTCGTCGACATTCACATGCGCCGTCTCCGCACAAATGATTGCCTCGTACGGCTTCGTGATCGCTTTCAAGCCGAGCACGTTCGCGCCTGTGCCGCCGAAGACGAAATGGACCGCGACGTCGCGGCCGAAGTGTTTCTGAAACAGCTTGATCGCGCGCGCAGTGTAAGGATCGTCGCCATAAGCAACGACATGTCCGTCGTTGGCCGCGGCGATCGCTTCGATCACCTGCGGATGAATTCCCGCATTATTGTCGCTCGCAAAATTGCGCTTACTCATAAATCGGTTTTTGAATGCGTGTCATCTGCGGTTGAGGTCGCGCGCGATCTCACGCGCTGCGTTTGCGCCGGGCAGACCCGTCAATCCGCCACCCGGATGCGTGCCCGCGCTGCAGAGATACAGTCGCTTGAGCGGTGTACGATATTGCGCCCACCCGATCAACGGCCGGAAGGTAAAAAACTGATCGATAGTTTGTTCGCCGTGATGGATGTGTCCGCCGCTCAAACCGTAAGTCTGTTCGAGGTCGACCGGCGTTATGATTTGGGCCGCGACGATCAGCTCCCGCACACCCGGCGCGTACTTTTCCAGCTGCCGGATCACATTATCGGCAAACTCGTCGCGCCGCGTGGTCCAATCGCCTTGTTTGAGTTTGTACGGCGCAAACTGCACGTGAATCGACATCACATGCTTGCCTGCGGACGCGAGCGAGGGATCGCCAAGCGACGGGATTGTAATGTCGAGATACGGTTCGGCGGAGAACTGGCCGTACTTGGAAGCGTCGAACGCGTGCTCGAGATAGTCGATTTCCGGACCGATGTGAATGCGGCCGCTGAGTTTCGCTTTGTCGCCGTTTACTCCACGAAATTCCGGCAAACCCGAAAGCGCGAGATTGATCTTGGCCACGGTGCCGGGCGCGCGATAGTTGCGCATCTTCAACAAGAAATTCGGATCGAGATCGACCGGATCCACCAGCTTCAAAAATGTCGTGCGTGGATCGGCATTCGAAACGACGACGCGCGATTCAATCTCTTCACCGCCATCGATCAGTACCTTGCCCGTGTCGCTGTTGATTCGATTAACCTTTGCCCCCGTGCGTATCTCAACGCCCGCCGCTTTTGCAGCCCCCGCCAACGCATCAGACAGCGCGCCCATGCCGCCCTTTGCGTACGACGAAGATCCGATTGCGCTGCCATCCAGCGCCGCTTGCCACAACAACCCCAGACTCGTTCCGGCAGACCATGGACCAGCGAACGCTCCGTGAATGCCACGCGCAGCAACAGCCGCGCGTAACAACTCCGTCTCAAACCATTCGCCGACGAGATCCGCCACGGCCATCGGCCCCCAACGCAACAGTCGATACTCGTCCTTCTTACCTAAACCGCGAAACGCGAGCCCGACTTTGCCGAGCTGCCACACATCACCTTTCGTCGGCCGGTCGATCAACGGCGGCGTCATCGAAATCAGTGGCGCAAGCACTTTACCGATGCGCGCGAAACTGTTGACGAACTCGGGATAAGTCTTCGCGTCGTGCTTCGAAAACTTCTCGATCTCACTAACCGTTCCTCCGGTGTCGTTGTAGATGCAAAGCGATTTGCCATCGGGCGAGAGCGCAAGCACGCGCGCTTCCGGAGTGATCATCTCGAGTCCGAAGCGCGAGAGATTTAGATCTGCGGCAACTTCGGCCGAAAAAGGACCGGCTGCGTGGTCCAACGTCGAACAACGAAACCCCGGATGCAGATCCTCAGTGACCGCGCCGCCGCCAACGATTTCACGCGCCTCCAAAACGAGCGTCTTCAGCCCGCTCTTCGCGAGATAACAGGCGGCGACGAGACCATTGTGACCCGCCCCAATAATTGTAACGTCATACTTCATGGAGTGTGCTTAACCACGGATCTGTGGTTAAAAATCTTTCAGCAATTGCAGTGCAGCGTTGCGCCCGGGCGCGCCCATGATTCCGCCACCGGGATGCGTCGCCGAGCCGCACATGTAAAGACTTTTGATCGGCGTGCGATATTGCGCCCAACCGGGCGCCGGCCGCAGAAAGAAGAGCTGTTCGAGCGTAAGTTCACCCTGAAAAATATTCCCTTCCGACAGACCAAACTCACGCTCGAGATCGAGCGGAGTCAACACCTGACGATCGCGAATCAGGTCTTTGATGTTGGGCGCGTGTTCCGCAATCGTCTCGACGACCGTGTCGCCAAACTCGTCGCGTTTGTCGTCCCAGTTTCCTTCTTTCAAGTTGTAAGGCGCGTACTGCACGAAACACGACATCACGTGTTTACCCGGCGGCGCGACCGAAGGATCCGTCAAACTCGGAATCACCA
>DASSEB010000431.1:0-3474 GCA_035696765.1 Pyrinomonadaceae bacterium
GCGACCGAAGCGGCCGAGCAGTGGACGGGCACCTTCAACCCGCGGCCATTCAACAAGGAAGGAGCAATCGAGGTTTACCAATGCGCGTATTGAAGACGCTACTCGTGGTTCTTTGTCTCGCAGTTTCGGCACTAGCCCAGGACACGCCTGGACAGAACTGGTCACAGTTTCGCGGCAATCCGTCGCTAACCGGCGTGTCGCAGTCGAATGTACCGGCGTCGCTGAAACAACTGTGGACGTACGAAGCCGGCGAGTCGATCGAATCGTCGGCAGCGATCGTTGGCAGCACGGTCTTCGTCGGCTCGCAAAAAGGCGAGCTCACCGCACTGAATCTCGAGAACGGATCCGTTTACTGGAAATTCCCAACCGGCTCGCCGATTGGTGAGTCGTCGCCGGCGTACGGCGGCGGCGCGGTCTACATCGGCGATCTGGGTGGTTGGCTGAATGCGATCAACGCGTCTGACGGCAAAAAAATTTGGGCCTTCAAAACCGGCGGCGAGATCAAATCATCGCCGGTGATCGTCGGCGATCGAGTTTTGATCGGGTCGTACGACGAACATCTCTACTGCCTCTCGGCGCGCGACGGGTCGCTGCTGTGGAAGTTCAAGACGAATGGGCCGGTGCATTCTACGCCGAGTATCTCCGGAGGCATGGCTTTCATTGCGGGCTGCGATGAAATGTTTCGCGCAATTCGCGTTGCTGATGGGAAGGAAGTGTTCCAGGTTTCTTCAGGCGCTTACACGGGCGCGTCACCCGCGCTCAGAGATGGTTCGGCTTTTTATGGAACGTTCGATAACGAAGTGTTGAGTGTGAATCTGGCGCAAAAACAGATTGCCTGGCGTTACCAACATCCGGACCGAAAGTTTCCGTTTTACTCATCTGCGGCAGTGACAAATACGCGCGTGGTGGTTGGCGGACGCGACAAGATGGTCCATGGATTGACGTTGGCTGGGAAAGGCGTGTGGACGTTTGCGACGCGTGCGCGCGTGGAGTCGTCGCCGGCAATTGCGGGTGACCGGGTTTTTGTGGGATCTAATGACGGACGGTTTTATGTTTTGGCGTTGAGTAATGGAGCGAAGCTTTGGGAGTTCAATGCGGGCGCGCCGTTGTCCGCCTCACCCGCCATCGCCAACGGCCGCATCGTCATCGGTTCGCAGGACGGGCGCCTCTATTGCTTCGGGTAAAAACCTTCGTCCGGTCTAAAAATACTTCGCGACCGTAGCCGCCGCGGGTTTCCTCGTCATCAGCGAAACGACGATCATCAACAACGCCGAGATCAGCACCATCGGAACGACCGGCATGAAGCCAAACACCGCAGTCCCTCCCGGAGTTCTCGACAAAACCTCGAGACCTCCAGGCGCCCAAACGATAGTCGCTGGTCCAGGCGCAGGCGCGGGAACGATCGCCTGCAATACAGCGACAGCAACCACTGCCAACGCGGTCCAAACAGTTACCGCCAGCGCTCCCCACTTCGTGCTTCCTCTCCAGAACAACGCGGCCACCAACAACGGCGACAGCGCCGCATAACCTGAGAACGCATACTGGATCGCGAGCTCGAAGATCGTCTCCGGCGCGCGCAGGGCAACCGCATAAGCAAAGAGCGTGATCAGAATTATGAAAATACGTCCGGTTTGTACCTGGACCGACTCGCCGAAGCGAGTCTTACCGCCGTAGAAGGCAAAGACGTCCTCCGTAAACATTGTCGACAACGCGAGGATCTGCGAATCACTGGCCATCACCGCCGCCATGATGCCCGCGCCTAACAAGCCTGCGAGCCAAAGCGGCGCATAGCGTTTCAGCAATATCATGATGACGTCATCGCCGCCGGACTTCTCACGCAACTCGTCTCGCTGTTCGGGCGCCATGTTCCGGCCCTGCGTCGCCAGCACTCTCCGCGCCTCCTGCTTTTGGCGTATCTCGGGTATATCGGTCACCCGATTCGCCATCACGCCGAGGAACACGCACGGCAGCCAGATAGCGAGGATGCAGAGCGGATAGAAGATGACGGTCTTCTTGAACTGGCTCATCTTTCGCGCCGTCAGGCAAAAGATCAGGATGTGCGGAAAAGCGATTGCCGAGAGGGGAATGAACGTGTAGCTGAAGAAGTAGTACGGCGAGATGCGCTCGCGAGTCAGTAGCGACGACAGCGGCGACGCTTGCAGCCCCTGTGCTGCACTGCGAAAGCCTCCCATGCCAACGCCGATCACGATCAAGGCAATCGCGCCGAAACACAGGAAGAGCACGGTCTGAAACGTGTTGACCCAGGCGGTGCCACGCATCCCGCCGAAGAAGACGTAACTCATCACCACCATCGCGACGATAGCGCCGCCAAACCAAAACGGAACGAGGTCGCCGCTGATTGTATTCAGCGTAGTGCCGCCACCCATGATGCCGATGATGATGTACGGAACAAGTAACACTGCCTGAACGACAAAAATCAGTGTGCCGATGTGGCTGCACTCCCATCGATCTCGAAACATCTGCACCGGCGTCATGAAGCCGTACTTCTTACCGAGTGCCCAAACGCGTGTTCCGATGAGGAAGATCGTCAGTGGAATGACGAGGCCGGACGAAGAGGCCATCAAGCCGAATGTGACTATGCCGTTATTGAACGCGTGCCCTGATGATCCAAGAATCGCGAACGCCGTCATGTTCGTGCCGAACAAAGAGAACAGAAACACGAATGGACCAAGCGAGCGGCTGGCAAGAAAGTAGTCTTCAGCCTCCTCGCGGCCGCGCGCGCGGCGAAATGCGAAGATGCCGATATACAGGACCGCTGCGAGATAAAGAAAGACTACGATTGCGGGAATCAACGCGCTTCGTCCTCCCCGGGATTCGCTCTTTCAACCTCTTCTTCAAGGTGAGACGGCCACGCGAAAGTCACGAGCAACCACATCAACAGCGCCGCGACCACTGAGAAACATCCTTGATAGAACAGTCCGATTGGAATGAAACCGAAAACCAGGTAGGAACTCCGCCAGAACCAAATGTCCTGATGAAGTATGTAGACAAGGACGACAGCAACAACCAGGAGGATTTTTTTCACGGAGGCCAGAAAGTAGCAAGGCCGTTTGGTGAGTGTCAAGCTTTGGACTAGTTGTCGGGAAGATTACACGCCGCGGAAGACTTTGGCGCGCTCGCCGCGAGTGTAGTGCGAGATGAGAGGGTGGCGTTTGATCATGCGGTCGAGGGTCTTTCGATCGACTGAAAGAACGCGTGCTGCGGCCTGCTTGTTTCCGCGCGTGTGCTCCAGCACGCGCGCGACGTAACGTCCTTCAATTTCCGACAGGGTCACCCAATCTTCTTTAACGCGTGCCTCAGATTTCTCCGCTTCATCGTGTAGAGGAGGCAGCACTATAGTTGCGGCGTTCAGGTGATAGAAAAGATCACTTCGGAATGTTCCAGCGGCTATGTCTTCTTCGAGGATAAGATCGGCGGCTGCGATTATGCGTACATCTACTCTTCTCGGTTCAC
>DASSEB010000432.1:0-3243 GCA_035696765.1 Pyrinomonadaceae bacterium
GATCTCGAGCTCGTCGGTGGGCGTAGACATCGGGGATCAGTTTAGCATAGCCACGGATTACACGGATTAAGAACGGATCTAGCGCGGATAATAATCGGCGATGGCGGCGGCGAGATCTTTCACGGTCTGTTGCGCGGGCTAGATGTCGACGCGGAGACCGTGTTCGACTGCGGCGGCGGCGGTGATTGGACCGATGCAGGCGATGACGACGCTGGGCAGCGTCTTGCCGAGATCGTGTGTGTCAAAGAGTTTGGCGAGGTTCTTGACGGTAGACGGGCTAGTGAAGGCGATGCAGTCTCCGCTGCCGGCGAGCATTGCGCTTAGTCGTCCGCGATCGAAGTTCTCCGGCAGGACAGTTTGATACGTCGTCACAACATCGACGCGTGCTCCGGCTTCTTCCAACGCTTTGGGCAAGTAATCGCGACCGATTGCCGCGCGTGGCAGCAGTACGTTGAGTCCGTGAAGACGCTCGTTGCCGCCGGCGAATTCGCTGAGGGATGCGAAGACGCCTTCGGCGGTTGATTGAGAAGGCACGAGGTCAATGTGAACGTGTGCGTCGTGCAGTTTTTCAGCGGTGCGTTGGCCGATAGCGCAAACTCTGATCTCGTCGAGGTCTGCGACGCTGTGCCCACGATTTGCCAGGCGTTGCAGAAAGAAGTCGACGCCGTTCGTGCTGGTGAAGATTAACCAATCGTAGCCGTACAGATGATCGAGCGCTTCATCCAGGCGTTCGAAGCTTTCGGGTTCGCGAATCTCGATTGTAGGGCAAACGATGACGGTGGCGCCGTAGGTCTCGAGGAGCGTGGTCAACTCCGCAGCCTGCCCAGCCGCGCGTGTTACCACGACCGTGATTCCATTTAATGGTTGGTCGTTCACACTGTGCTTGCGCCGCGCTCGAGTAACGTTGTGGCGAGGGCCGAGCCGATCTGTTCCACGTCGTTAAGTGATCCCGATAAATGATCGCGCCAGATTTCAGAGCCGTCAGGCTTCGCGACGAGGCCGTCGAGGTTAATTACATCGCGATCGATTCTCGCATGCGCCGCGATTGGTAGCTGACATCCACCGCCCAAGCCCCGCAAAAATGCCCGCTCCGCTAAACACGCCAGACGTGTTTCCACGTGATCGAGTTTCGACGTCGCTTCAACTGCCAACTCGTTATCACTCCGCGTCTCGATCGCAATCGCGCCCTGGCCCACCGCGGGCAGCATTTCACTCATCGCAATCCGCGCGCTGATCCGATTTTGTAACCCCAGCCGCACCAAACCCGCAGATGCCAAAATCACGGCATCGTACTGCCCCTCATCGAGCTTGCGGATTCTCGTATCAACATTGCCACGCAAATCGGTCACGATCACATCGCCGCGCAAAGCCTTGAGCTGGGCCAACCGTCGCTGGCTCGACGTTCCCACTACCGCACCTTCGGGTAGATTCACGAGCGAACCATCTTCGATCCGCAAATCATCCCGCAGCACTAGCGCATCGCGCGCATCTTCACGTTCGCAGATCGCACTGATCGTCAGACCATCAGGAAGTATCGTCGGTAGATCTTTCAACGAATGCACTGCGAGATCGATGCGGCCGTCCAGCAATGCATCCTCGAGTTCTTTCGTGAACACACCTTTGCCGCCGATGATCTTCAAGGGATCGCTCTTCACATCGCCGGTGGTCTTGATTACCTCGATACGAATGTCGATCTGAGGATTCAGAAGCAGCAGCCGCTCCCGCGCCTGTTCAGCCTGCCATAACGCGAGTTTGGAACCACGCGAGCCGATAACGAGCGGGCGCGACATGTTGCTCACTCCTCGAGACCGTAAGGATCTTGCGGTGCCTGTGCAGCGTCAGGCTCCACCGTCTCGTAAAAGCGACGCATCTGATTGAGGATGGGGTGTGAGATCTTGTTGACGGTTGACATCAGCAGCGACTCGACAGCAGCCTCCTGATCTGTCGTGAGCGGCCCGAGTTTTTTGCGCTGGCGCGCCATCTCCGCCCGCGCCATGTCCTGGAGCTTCTCGCGGAGCGCGCCAATCGATGGTCCAACGTCCATCAAGCGAAGCGTTTGCTGAAACTGCATCACCTCCGACTGCACGATCAGCTCAGCTCTTTCAGCTTCACGTTCGCGCTCGCGAATGTTCGATGAGATGACCGACTCCAGGTCGTCGATGTCGAATAGAAAAACATTCTTAACCTTCCCGACGTTCGGGTCGATGTTTCTCGGCACGCTGATGTCGATCAAGCAGGTCGGACGATTGCGACGCCGCTCGAGCGCTTTGCGCGTCTGTTCTTCTGTCAAGACATACGTGGGCGCGCCGGTCGAACAAATAACCACGTCCGCTTCCGCGAGAGACTGGTCTAGTTGTTCGAGGGAAACGATGGTACCGCCAAACTCATCCGCGATTTTTCGAGCGGTTTCTTCAGTACGATTGGCGATGATCACGCGCGAAACTCCGGCGTTCACAAGATGGCGCGCGGAGAGTTCCGCCATTTCACCTGCGCCGATCAGCATCACTGTGAGGCCCTTCAGCGAGTCGAAGATCTTCTTTCCGAGTTCGACTGCCATGTAACTGATCGAGACGGCGTTTGCGGCGATTCCCGTTTCGTTTCTGACGCGCTTGGCCACACGAAACGTGTGATGGACCAAACGATTGAGAACGCGACCGGCAGTTCCGGCTCGCACCGCGAGCGAGTACGCGTGGCGTACCTGCCCCAGCACCTGAGGTTCGCCGACGACCATCGAGTCGAGCGAAGAGGCCACGCGAAACAGATGCCGCACCGCCTCTTCATCGGTGTGGCGATAGAGATGTTTGTCGACAAAACCAGCGGGCAGCCGGCCCGACGTATCGAGGAATTGAGTCAGACGTCCTACTCCAAACTCGACTTGATCGCTCGCGGTCGCGCTCAGAATCTCCACACGATTGCAGGTCGAGACGATCAGTCCTTCACGCACGACGTCCCCGTCGACGAGGTGGCGCAGGCCATTGGCACACGTCTCGTCGTTGAATGCGAGTCGCTCGCGGATCTCCACCGGAGCTGTTTTGTGATTGACTCCGATGAGCAGTATGGACATCTGATTACCCAAAAACGTGATAGCCCGGGAGAAGTCGGACACCGAAAAATGTACAGAGCACTAATGCAAATCCGACCACGCCCAGCCATGCCGCTCTACGTCCGCGCCAGCTCGCGGTTGAACGATAGATAGTCAGAACAAAGTAGACCAGCCAGGTGAGCACCGCAAAGATCTCCTTC
>DASSEB010000433.1:0-25630 GCA_035696765.1 Pyrinomonadaceae bacterium
TTTGGCTGTCCTGGGTACGCTCGGCGTAGTAATTGCACTCAAACTACACGGCGGGACGTATTCTGAGAGTTGGGTGAACGGACGCCGGATCATTACCGTTGGTCCAAAAGACGATTTACAGGCGGCAATCAACGCGGCGCAGCCCGGAGATACGATCGTCGCGCAAGCTGGAGCCATCTTCACCGGCGGCTTCGTGTTGCCCGCAAAGAGTGGAAGCGGCGAGATCGTCATACAGAGCTCGCGTGTAAGCGAGTTGCCGGAAGGTGCGCGCGTTAACCCTTCGCAGTCAGCCCTGTTTGCAAAGCTACAATCAAACACGAATGCAGAGCCCGTCGTAAGGACGGACCCTGGAGCGCATCACTTTCGTTTTCAGGGGATCGAGTTTTCGACTGCGACGGCGAGTGTGAAGATTTTCGAGCTGGTCCGCCTCGGCGAAGGCCGTCAGAAACAGAAGACACTGGATGTAGTACCGCATCACATCGTCATCGATCGTTGTTACATTCATGGTTTCGACAGCCAGGACGTGCAGCGCGGAGTCGCCTTGAACAGTGGTGAGACCACCGTCAGCAACTCCTACATTTCTGAAATTCACGTCATCGGTATTGAAGCGCAGGCTATCGGAGGCTGGAACGGCCCGGGGCCTTATCACATCATCAACAACTATCTGGAAGCAGCCGGTGAGAACATCATGATCGGCGGCGCCGATCCGGGCATACCCAACCTTGTGCCTTCGGACATCGAGATCAGGCGCAATCACATGTTCAAGCCGATGTCGTGGAAGGTTGGAGACCCGAGTTACGCAGGCAAGCACTGGACGGTGAAGAACATTTTCGAGTTGAAGAACGCGAAGAACGTCGTCATCGACGGCAACGTATTTGAGAACTGCTGGACCGATGCGCAGGACGGCAAGCCGATTCTCTTCACGGTACGCAACCAGGAATGCTCCGCGCCGTGGTCCACCGTTGAAAACATTACCTTCACAAACAACATCGTAAGTAATGCCGAGGGTGGTTTGAATCTTCTCGGTGCGGACAATGAAGTCACCGAGCGCTATGGCAAATGCCGTCCGCCGTCGACATCCGGAAGGGGAACAAACGTAAACGTCAGTAACAACCTTTTTTACAACATCCATGGACCTTTTTTTCAAATCAACGGGTTCAATAACGTGAGCCTGATTCACAACACTCACATTCAAAACGGCAACATCATGACGCTTTACGGCACGCCGTCTGAGCGGTTTGTGTATCGCGACAACCTGACGCTGCGAACCGCCAAAGGCTATGGTGTGTTTGGCGACGCAACGGGAGAAGGTACAGTCGCGTTGAAGAAGTTCACGCCGGATTTCGTTTTCAAGAACAACGTTCTCGCACTCGCCGATAGCTCGCTGTATCCGAAAGAAAATGAGTATCCCGCGTCGCTTGAGCGCGTCGGTTTTGTAAACTTCGAAAAAGGTGACTACCGCCTCGCACCTTCCAGCCCATACAAGAAATCTTCGTCCGACGGTCAGGCCGTAGGCTGCGACTGGGAGAAACTAAACTTCAGCGCAAAAACTCGCGAATGACAAGTTTGCCTCATGCACAAAAAGCACAAGAACTTCCGGCAAAGCCATTTGTGCTTTTTGTGCTTCTTTGTGGCTTAAACACTTTGAGGCAAAACGCTGAATGACAATTTCGCCGGTGAATTCAAAACGCCCCGTGCGCGTTGCGCTCCTGCTTGACTCACTCACTCAACCCAGGTGGGTTTTCAACATCATCAAGGACATTCAAGCGTCGGAGATTGCGGAGATCTGCCTCGTCATTAAAAACGAAGCGACGTTCGAGTCGCTGGGCCGGCTGCGCAGTTATTGGAAGAACCGCGACTACCTGCTGTACTCGTTGTATAACCGAGTCGATCAGCGCGTTCCTCTCGTCGAAGAAGATGCGTTTGCAGAGACAGATCTTCAGCCGGTGCTTTCCGATGTTCCGGTTTTGGCCGTCATGCCAATCATGAAAAAGTTTTCGGACTGGTTCCCGCCGGAAGCGATCGAGAACATTCGCAGCTACGATCTCGACGTCGCGATCTCGTTCGGCTTCAGAATTCTGCGCGGAGATGCGCTGCGTATCGCGAAGCACGGGGTCTGGTCCTACCATCACGGCGATAACCTCGTGAACCGCGGCGGCCCGCCGGGCTTCTGGGAGGTCATCGAAGGCTCTCCGATTTCCGGAGCAGTGTTGCAGGTGCTGTCGGAAGATTTGGACAACGGGCAAGTTATCGATCGCTCGTGGACGCGCACCAGCGACCGCTTCTCAGTGAAGGGCAGCAAAAACAATCTCTACTGGCGCGCGTCGGCGTTCGTCATGAGAAAACTCCGAGAGCTCTACGAGAGCGGCAAAGTCTCGAGCGAAGCGAACGTGTTTCGACCGTACTACAATCGCCTGCACAAAATGCCGACGAACGCACAGCTCCTGCCCAAGCTGTGCAAATTGTGTTTGGGTTACGCGGCGACGAAAATACGATACGCGCTCTTCTTCGACCAGTGGTCGCTCGCCTACAGATTCAGAAACAGCGTCGACGATCCGAACAACAGTTTCTACCGCTTCAATCATTTGATTCCGCCGAAGGACAAGTTTTGGGCGGATCCTTTTCCGGTTAAGCACGAGGGTAAGTACTACGTCTTCTTCGAGGAGTTTCTTTACAAGGAAAACAAAGCTCACATCTCGGTAATGGAGTTGAGTAAGTCAGGCGCAGGCGAGTCGAGGCCGGTCCTGAAGCGCGATTATCACTTGTCGTACCCGTTCATGTTTCGCTGGAACGGTCGCCACTTCATGATTCCCGAGACTGCTGGTAACCGGACCGTCGAAATCTACGGATGCGAAGCTTTTCCTGATGAATGGAAACTCGAGATAGTGCTCTTTGAAAGTGTCGCAGCCAGAGACGCGACGCTCCTTGAGCTCGATGGGCTGTGGTGGATGTTCGTGGCGATGGCGGACACCGAGTCTTCGGATGAGCTCCATATCTACTACAGCAAAACGCCGTTTGGTCCATGGAAACCTCACAGGCTTAATCCGGTGAAGTCAGACGTGCGGAACTCGCGCCCGGCAGGACGGCCGTTTTACTGGAACGGCGACTTGTATCGTCCGGCTCAGGATTCATCCGGCGGTTATGGCTACGGTATGAGAATCAACAAACTGGTGCGCCTGACCCCGGCCGAGTTTGTTGAAGAGGAAGTCGCCCAGGTCCTGCCGAAGTGGAGAAAAGATCTGCGCGGGACACACACGCTGAACATCTGTGAAGATCTCACCGTCATCGACTGCCTGATTCACCGCCGCCGCTAGGCCTCATTGTGGGCTCCAGCGCGGAATAAGGTAGCCAGGGGCGGAAGCGCTGAGCGGAGCGAAGCGCGTCGCCCCTGGATCGATGAGATATCGACGACGCAGCTCTGAAAGAGCGGAAGAAATGGCGTGATCTTTCGCACTTTCAGTGCTCAATTCAATTTCTTCGTTAAACCAGGGGCGACGCGCCTCGCGCTGCTCAGCGCTGTGCCCCTCGCTACCTTATTTCGCGCCTTCGGCGCTGTGAACGCTGAATTCGGAGGGTCGAAGCAATGGCGTGGCCGCTAAGACTTGATGCTGGTTTGTAGCTCAGATTGACCGATCCGGTCATCATCCAAAAAGAATTAAAGCTTGACAAAAAAGTTTGAAACTGGAAAATAGCCATAGGTTTTAGAGCCGAGTTCTTTCAAAACGATTGCAACGATAAAGGCAAACCTGTTGCGAAGCAGGGACGCAAAGCTGTGAATCTCAGTCAAATTGACTACTGAGATTGTCTAGCCGCCGAAAGCATCGGGATGTGCGGAATCCCATTGCGGATTCGTCGCTCTGCGTTCTACGCCGCCCTTACGTTGTGCAGTCGTAGAACCCTCAGCCTTCCCGCTTTCTCCTTCTCTTTTCGCAACACCATTCGGTTTTTCGCCCCGGTAGTTCTCATCACGTTAGTTCTTTCTCGAAAACATAAACCAGTGTAAAGAGACGGCAGCTCTTTGCACATCACCGATAAATGGCACCCCCGTAGCGATGCGGGTCCGCAAACTCGGGAATCTCGCGCTGACGAGATGGTCCTGATACCGAAGTGAGGGTCACATGAGTGAGGGAGGCAGTTGGAGACGGCGGCTTTCATTTTTCGCAATTCATAAATTAATCATCGCCTGTGTCTTTGTAGCAGGCGTGTGGAGTGCGAACGCGGCGACAATCACAGTTCCTGTTGGCGGAAGTGTTCAGTCGGCGATCAACGCGGCGCAATACGGCGATACGATCATCGTGCAGGCTGGGGCCGTTTACACCGCCAGTCTTGTGCTGCCATTGAAGAGCGGCACCGGCGAGATCGTCATACAGAGTTCACGCATAAGCGAGTTGCCGGAAGGCGTGCGTGTCAATCCTTCGCAGTCAGCTCTGTTCGCGAAGTTCCAATCGATAGTTCCTGCTGAGCCGGTAGTGAAGACGGTCGCTGGATCGCATCACTATCGTTTTCAGGGAATCGAGTTTTCCACCGCCAACGCGAGTGTCATCATTTACGATGTGATCCGGTTTGGCGAGAGTCGCCTTACACAATCAACGCTCAGCTCCGTGCCGCATCACCTCGTAGTCGATCGTTGCTACGTTCATGGTTTTGACACGCAGGACACGCAGCGCGGCGTGACGCTCAACAGTGCTGAGAGCACTGTCAGCAACTCTTACATTTCTGAAATTCATAGCGTCGGCATCGAGGCCCAGGCAGTCGGAAGCTGGAACGGCCCGGGCCCTCTTTACATCATCAACAATTATCTCGAAGCAGCCGGCGAGAACATCATGATTGGCGGTTCCGACTCGGCGTCGTCAGAGTTGATGCCTGCCAACATCCAGATTCTCCGCAATTATCTTTTTAAGCCGTTAAGCTGGAAAATCGGTGACCCGTCCTACGCAGGGCACCACTGGACGGTCAAAAACATTCTGGAGTTAAAAGCAGCGCGCAACGTACTGATCGACGGCAACGTGCTGGAAAACAATTGGACGGATGCACAAGATGGCAAAGCGGTGCTCTTCACGGTGCGCAATCAGGAGTGCAACGCACCATGGTCAACGGTTCAAAATGTAACGTTCACGAATAACACGGTGAAAAACGCTGAGGGCGCGCTGAACATGCTCGGCATGGACAACGAAGTCACGGCCGCTTTTGGTAAGTGCAACCCCGCCTCGACCTCGGTACGCGGGACGGGCGCCAAAGTAAGTAACAATCTCTTTTACAACATCAGTGGTATTTTCCTGCAGATGAATGGATTCTACAATGTGACTCTCGATCACAATACCAGTTTCCAAACAGCCAACACCTACACGCTCTACGGCGAACAATCGCTCAACTACGTTAGTACCAATAATCTGACAATCGAGAATCCGTATGGCATTTACGGAGATGGCGGCTATTTGGGTACGGACGGACTCACGCACTACACGCCGTCGTTTGTCTTCACTAAGAACTTGATGGTGGGCGCCTCCGCGAGCGCGAACCCTGCCGGGAACTTTTATCCGACGTTAGTTTCTGATGTCGGCTTCGTCGATTTTGCGGGCGGTAACTATGCTCTTTCGGCTTCAAGTGCGTACAAAAACAGTGGCACTGACGGCAAGGATCTCGGCGTAGACTTTGCGCAATTGAATGCTGCGCAAAGTGGCGTTGCGCCTATTGGGACGCCGAGTCCGACGCCCACACCGAGTTCCACGCCAACGCCGACGCCGACGCCAACGCCAACGCCAACGCCGAGTGCGACACCGACTCCCACTCCAAGCGCCACACCAACACCAACACCCGCGGCTTCTCCGCTCGCGAGCGCGACGTTCGTTCAGTTGGATACGACCACCAAAGGTAACTGGAAAAATACTTACGGCGGCGACGGCTTCAACACCGTTAACGATGCTGTGAATTATCCTGCTTATGCGCAAGTGAGCGTCTCCGCCAACTCACCGACCTGGGCGGCTTCAACGACGGACACGAGGGCGTTGCAAAAAATGAGTGGCAGCGATCGCGTGGCCGCGAGATGGGAATCGAATTCGTTCTTTACGATCGACGTTAACTTAACCGACGGCCTGACGCATCGCGTCGCCATCTACGGATTGGATTGGGATGGTAACAATCGCTCGCAGCGTGTGGACCTGCTGGATTGGACCACGAACGTGTTACTCGACAGCCGGACCATCTCTCAGTTCAATGGCGGTCAATACCTGATCTGGGACATTCGCGGCCGCGTTAAGATCGTCGTTAACAAGGCGGGAGCGAAGACTGCCGTCGTTAGCGGTATCTACTTCGGCGGCAATTCGCCATCGCCGATCCCGACGCCGACACCGACGCCGAGTCCTACGCCCACACCGACAGCAGGTGCGCCGCAGGTTACATTGACGGTGCCTGGTGCGACGTTCGTAGCGGGTACGAATATCACGCTCGCAGCGACTGCGACTGACTCCAACGGTTTCGTTTCGAAGGTGGAGTTCTACCGTGGCACCACGTTGATTGACACCGATACGACCAGCCCGTACAGCGTTGTATGGACCAATCCACAAAAGGGTAACTATGATTTGACGGCCAAGGCGACCGACAACAGCGGACTCAGTACCACGTCATCGGTTGTGTCGATTAGCGTCACAAATTCGCCCAACAGCGTGAACAGAGCGAGAGGTCACGCCAACAGTCTGACCCAGCAGACACAGGAATACTCCGGCGCAGCCGATGGGATTTACGTTGAGAATTTGGCGCTCGCGTCTGACATCAACCTGCTCACCGCCGACATCACGCAGGCCTACGGCGATTTTCAGTCTGAAAGCGCATCGTTCAAAACGCTTGCGCCTGCTATCGACATGCACATCAGAGCTGCCATGTTGTTCAGCAAGGCCAGCGCTGGTTTGGCGATGAAAGCGGCGAGCCCGAACGTGAAGAACGATCTGTTGCGCGTTGCTTCACATCTGGCAATCGCGGAAGACCTGATGCGGTTTGGATTCGTTACGCAAGCGACAGCCAATCAGGCAAGCTCGACCAAAACCAGGACCGACGTGGTAATTGGCCAGGCAAGCACGGGCTATTCATTGGCGTCGATCTCGTCTGTTGCACCGGCGAGTCTGGCTTCGATTTCCGGCAGCGGAAATCTGCAACCGATGACTTCGCAAACTAGCCAGGCGTCTCTTTTGAGCAACGGAACTGTGCCGTATGAAGTAAGCGGATTGAGTGTCACGATTAACGGCGTTGCTGCTCCGGTGGTTTACGCCTCGCCGTGGGGAATAAAGTTTTCGGTGCCCGCGGACGTTCCGGAGGGAATCTCGGAAGTAATCGTGTCGTCGCAGGATGGCTATATCTGCCAGGGCCTGGTGAGCATCGAACGAAATGGTTCGATGATCATGACGGCGAACGAGGATGAAAACGGCACTATCGTCGGGGTGAACGGTGTCAATTTCACCACCACTTCGACTTTTGACGTTGTAACTCCCCAAAACTTCAGCAGCACAGACAAGCGCACGCGCGTGACCTTCATGGCCACAGGCATTAGCGGAAGTGCTTCCAACACTGACACGAGCAACGATATCAGGGTTGATGGAACGGTCAGGGCGAATTATGCCGAGACGGTTTCAGTAGAAGCACGATTGGGCAACGGACAAGTATTCACTTTGCCGGTGAAGTACGCGGGTGTTCAGGGAACGCTGCCGGGGCTGGACCAGGTCACCATCGTGCTGATTCCGGAGCTGAAGGGTGCGGGAACAGTGCAGATAACCTTGATCATCGGAGGCCGGCGCAGCAACGCACCGACGATATTCGTCAAGTAAAGCCGCAAAGAGGCAGGCCACAAAAAGGCACAAAAAGCACAAAGATGACTTCGCTCATTTTTGTGCTTTTTGTGCCTTCTTGTGCCTATTCTTCTTTTGTGCCTTTTTGGATTTCGAAGACCTTCACTGTGGCGTAGTAAGTCAGCGAAGGAAACAGTCGTAGCAGAAAAGTGTCGACGTAAGCGCAGAGTCTCACTGCGCTCTCACTCCAAAACGGCAACACGTGAGCAATCCTTGAAAGCGGAAGCTGAAAGGTCTTGTCGCGATATGTGTATGGCTGTGCGAAGTCTTTAATTTCGCTATCCGTGAACGGCCGTTCAAAAGGTGAAACATTGGCGCGCTTGGGCAGGAACTGTCTGAGCCAGGTATAGAGTTTTGAGTTTCGCAGCGGTTCTTTAAATATCGCCCTGCCGCCCTTCCTCAGCACGCGCATAAGCTCACTGGATGCGATCTCGAGATCGAGGTGGTGGAGAATGGCCATCCCAAAGATGACGTCAATTGACTCGTCGGGAAAGGGCAGTGAGTGCGCTGACCCGAGCAGCAGTTGCACGCCTTCGCACTCATTCGCTTCAACACGTTTCTTTGCCAGGGCGAGCAGGTCCGGTGAGATATCGAAGGCAATCACTCGGGCGCCGCGGCGTGCGAGTGCAACGGTGTATGTGCCGCCGCCACACCCGTATTCCAAAACGGTCTTCCCGTTCACGTCGCCGAGTAAATGAAACGCATACTCGAGTGGAAATACAGTTGTTGCCGGCGAGTTGCAGTAACGAGCAATGGTCTCGGCCGGCACTACCAGCGGCTTGGTTGATTGCCTGGCGTCGCAGGCACTACGGTGTATTTCTGCACGTTCGCGTTCTTCAAGCGAGATCATGGGAGGAATCCGAATTGGTCCAGGGAGCTTGGGTCGACCCGTGAGATTACACCACAGGCAAATGAAATTTCGCCAGACTTATTTGTGCTCTTTGGCTTTGCCTGGCTTTACCTCAAAAGTGGGCGTCGAGCTTGGATACAGTCAGTACAGGGAGCGGTAGCGACCTGGTCAGTGATTAGCATCCGATATCTCCTAATGATTCTTGACCCCCAGGACTTCTGAGGCAAAGCCTGGCCGCATTCCGGGAACAAAGCACCCTTTAATCGTTTCATAGATCCGGTTGAAACGGGCACGAGCAGTTTGTCACCCGATGCCCATTTGAGATAAGCTTTCCTCCGCGTTTACGAACGCGGGGAAGGTTTTTAGGTCAGTCACGGTTTTCGCGAGAGAAATTGCCCTTTTCTGGCGAAAGCCCTCAAGGAATTCGAATGAGTGTCCCGGCCGCAAAGAAACTGTGGCAAGGTCTCGCCATCAGTTTCGCCATCGCTTTTGCCTACGCCACGGTGCTGGTGAAGTTGTTCCACGACTGGTGGAATGACGAAAACTATTCCCACGGCCTCTTAATTCCGTTAATTATCGGCTACATCCTTTGGACCCAGCGGGACAAACTCGCTCGTGTGCCCGTTCGCCCCATGGTGTCTGCGGGCCTCGCTGCGGTACTCGTCGCTCTGTTCGCGCTCTGGGCCGGTGTAGCAGGGGCTGAACTCTACACCCAGAGACTGTCGCTCATTCTGCTGCTCGCCGGAATCACCCTTTATTTCTGGGGCTTGAGCCTGTTGCGACTCATGCTCGTCCCGCTCGCACTCCTGTTTCTGGCGATTCCGATTCCCTCAATTGTTTTCAACAAGATCGCCTTTCCGCTTCAGTTATTTGCGTCGCGTTGCGCCGTGTGGTCGATGAGCGTGCTCGGCATCCCGGTGCTGCGCCAGGGCAACATCATCGAACTCAAACCCCTGAACTCTTTTGAAACCAAAAAACTCGAGGTAGTCGAGGCGTGCAGCGGCATCAGGTCGCTGATGACTCTTGTGACTCTGGCGGTCGTGTTCGCCTATTTCAGTCACACTCCTTCAGGCGACCCGCCAAACTCCGGCAAACGTTTTGGCTGGCTGCGAAGCTACTGGTTTTGGCGAGCCGTCATCCTAGTCGTTTCGGCAGTGCCGATTGCCATTCTGACCAATGCATTCAGAGTGAGCGGTACGGGCGTGTTAGCGCATTATTACGGAACAGCCGTCGCCGATGGCTTTTTCCATTCTTTTTCAGGTTGGGTGGTCTATATCGTTGCTTTCGTCATGTTGTTCGGGATTGGCATGATACTTGATCGTTTCCGGCCGGCTCAGGCTGACGGCGAGCAATCAGGAAAGCAATCAGAGCCATCCGGGAAGCGGCTAGAAGGGAAATCGCCTGAACTTGAAACCGCTGTCTCCATTACTCCAGTGGTTTCCGCCGAAGGCTCAGAGCTATGAAATCTTCATTGCGTTTTAGCGTGCTGCTGGTACTGATCCTGTTGGCAGGGGTCTTCGTCAATGCCTGGTCTTATCTCGGTGAGGCGCACGTTGAGCGAAAGGCGCTGAAGGATTTTCCACAAAGCATTGGCGCGTGGCAAAGAACGGGGACCGATCAGACCCTGGACGATGAAACACTAAAAGTCTTGCGTGCTTCCGATTATTTGGTGAGAGACTTTCGCAAACCCGCGAGTCCGACCGCTAATCTCTACGTTGGCTACTACGCAACACAACGTTCCGGCGCGACTTATCACAGCCCTTTGAACTGCCTGCCAGGATCAGGTTGGACCTTGAGTGAGCCCGGCAAAGCGACGATTCCACTACCTGATGGCTCGAGTTTTATCGCAAACAAATACGTGGTTCAAAATGGCGAGTACAGGAACCTGATGATTTACTGGTACCAGGGAAGAGGCAGAAACGTGGCGAGTGAGTATTGGGGCAAAGTCTACACCGTCCTCGATAGCGTTCGCTTACGCCGCTCCGACGGAGCCATGGTGCGAGTGATAGTCCCGATTGACAATTCTGAGGCCGCGGCGGAACAAACTGCTGTTGAGTTCGCCTCGGCTGCCGCGAAAGTATTGCCCGAATATGTACCGTAACGTACGTGGTGAAGGTGAGAAAGACCGTATAGTTTCGGAATTCATGACTGATTGATCTTTTTTGAGAATTGTCCCGGGTTAAAAGGGTCTCCGGCAATTGCCTCGCCGGAATTCTGGCAATCCAAGGGACAAAGTAAACCTGCCTGGCTTTCTGGGCAGCGATGGGAGTAAGGAATGAAAAGCGAGTGCCGCGGTTACATCTATCAGATAACCCTATTCTGTCTTCTTCTGGCAGCCACAATTTTTCTGGCCGGCTGCGCCAACTCCGAACAAAAGAAAGCCCAGCATTTGGCGAAGGGCGAAGCCTACCTGAAGGATTCAAAGTTTCAGGAAGCATCACTCGAATTTCGCAATGCGCTCCAGATTGACGAAAAGCTGGCGCCGGCCCACTGGGGTTTGGCGCGCGCGTTCGAAGGGCTCGAGCGTTTTCCCGAAACGATCGAAGAGTTGCGTAAGACTGTAAGTCTCGATGCAAACAATCTCGACGCACGCGTCAAACTCGGCACTTACTATCTCGCCGGCAGCCGCAGCAGAAGCGACATCATCGCCGAGTCGGAAAAACTAGCCAAAGAAGTTCTCGCCAAAGATCCGAACCACATCGAAGGCCACATCCTGATGGGCGGCGTGCTCTTCGCGCAGAACCAGAAAGACAAGGCCTTTGAGGAACTGAACCGCGCGATCGAGATAGATCCAAAACGCGTCGAATCGTATCTGAGCCTGGCGCGCTTTTACCTCGTCACGAAGGCAAACGACAAAGCGGAGGAACTCTTCAAGCGAGCAATTTCGGTCAACGGTAATTCACCGCTGGCCCATACCGAATACGGCAAGTTCCTGGCGCAAGCCAACCGCCAGCCCGAGGCGGAAGCTGAGCTGCGCAAGGCTGTCGAAGTTGGGCCAAGCGATCGTACCGCGCGGTTTGTGCTCGCCAGTTACTACCTCGTCAACAAACAGTTCGACAAGGCTGAAGAGTCGTACAAAGCGCTCGCCGCATTAGAACCCGATAAGCCGGAAAGCCAGGCAGTGCTCGCCGATTTCTATTCGTCCATCAACCGCACTGACGACGCGGTGAGAATCTACAAGGACATCGTTTCCAAGTCGCCCGATTACCTGCAGGGCCGCTATCGTCTCGCTGAGATTCTGCTCATGCGCAACGATACCCAGGGCGCCAACGCACAGCTCGACGAGGCCTTTAAGAAGGACAAGAACGATCGGCAAGCACTCCTGCTGCGTGCTCGCATGCACGCTCAAAGTAGACAGCCGGATGGCTTGAAGAGCGCGATCGAAGACTTGAAGGAAGTCCTGAAACAGGAACCAAACTCCCGCCCCGGCTTGTATTTCATGGCCCAGGCAAACTTCAGTCTCGGTTTGATGGATCAAGCTCGTACCTTTGCCGCCGAGCTCGAGAAGAATTATCCCGACTACCTGCCCGCAAAGTTGATGCAACTCCAGATCACGCTTGCCGGTGGTGACCAGAAGGGCGCCGTCTCACTTGCCTCTGACTTGCTGACCCGTCTGGATAAAACGGCTCCCGACCGTGACAACTCCCCGCAGGTGCTGGCCGAGATTCGTGAAAAGACTCTTCTCTCGCGCGGCACCGCGCAGCTTCAGTTAAAGAACGTTGCCGCCGCCCGCCAGGACTTTGAGTGGGCGCGGCAGGTGTCGCCGGGCGATCCGCTTGTTTACAACAGCCTCGCGCTCGCAGCGCTGGTTGAAAGCAATGCCCAGGAGGCAATTAACGCTTTTGAAACCGCTCTCAAAGTTGATGCAACCAACTTCGACGCCCTCAATGGTCTGATTAGTCTCCATGCAAGAAATCAGGAACTCGACAAGGCCCACGCCAGAGTCGATCAGGCACTCAGCGCGTATCCGAATCTCGCTTCACTTCACTACCTGAAGGCGCAGGTTTACGGCTTTCAGCACAACATTCCGAGCGTCGAGGCCGAGTTGAGACGCGCGATCGAGCTCGATCCGAATTACCTGATTGCGTATGAAGCGCTGGCTGCTCTTTATATCAACACGAAACAGGAAGACCGCGCGATAGCCGAGTATCAGAAGATTATCTCGATACGTCCGGAGAGCGCTGGACCTTACACGCTCATCGGCATGCTCGAGTACGGCAAGCAAAACTACGATGGGGCGATCGAGAATTACCGCAAGGCCCTCGAGCGCGATCCGAACAACGCGATTGCTGCAAACAATCTGGCGTATTTGTATGCCGATGGGAAAGGCAATCTCGACGAGGCTTTAAGGCTGGCCCAGGGAGTGGTCCAAAAGAACCCGAACGTCGCCGGCTTCCTCGACACCCTCGGCTGGGTCTTCTACAAAAAGAACCTTCACGCCGCGGCTGTCGAGCAATTTCGGAAGGCCGTGTCGATTAATGAGGCACAGGCCCGTGCAGCCAATGTCACGCCAAGTGCAACTTATCACTACCATCTCGGGCTTGCATTAAAAGGCAAGGGCGAGAAGGAGGAGTCGCGGCGTGAACTGCAAACGGCGATAAAGCTCTCCGAAAAGGCCCAGTTTGCATATCTGGAAGACGCGAAAAAAGAATTGGCTACGCTGTAATTTGTTACGAACAGAATAGGAGTGCGTTATGAGCGCTGAGTTCAGACAACGAAAACCCAGTGAGTACTTAAAAATCCTGCAGCGACGCAAGTGGCTGATTATCCTTCCGGTCATCGCCATCACGACTGCCGTAGCGTGGGTTGTCATGAAGCTTCCCGACGTTTACGAGTCGACGACGCTCATCGTTGTCAAGCCCTCGACGCTGCCGAGTTCAGTTGTACCCACGGTCACGGAAGAGAACTTAACGCGCCAGTTGGCCAATATCTCGCAGGTCGTGACCAGCCGCAGCTCACTCGAGCCGCTCATTGAGAAGTACGAACTCTACAAGTCGGAGCGTCTCCGCGGTGAACCGATGGAAAGCGTGCTCGAGATGTTGCGCAAGGACATCAACGTCGCCGTGAACAAGAGCCGTAGCGATATCACTGACGGTTTCGATATCACTTTCAGGTATCGAGATCCGAAACTTGCCCAGGCCGTTACTGCCGAGCTCGCCAGCAAGTACATCAGTGCGCAAACCAGCAACATGATGACCTCGACGGCAGCCGCGAAGCAGTTCATCGACAGCCAGGTGAACCAGGCCCGCGAGGAGTTGGGAGCGGTCGACAAGCAGCGGCTCGACTTTATGAGCTCGCACGTCGGCAACCTGCCGTCTGAAGCGGAATCGCTCTTCAACCAGTTGTCAGGCTTACGTGAAGAACAGAAAGCGCTCATGCAGGAAGTCGGCCGGCTCCAGGATCGACGTTCCGCTGCGATGAGCCAGCTCGCGTTGATGAAGCAAAGCAGCGTCCAGGGGATCGAAGATGCCGCCGAAACTCTCACGGATCCAAAAACGACGATGGCGTGGTCGAACCTCGTCTCGCGCAAGGCTGCGCTCGAAGGGGAATTGACGCGCCTGAAACAGGAATATCGTGAGGTGCATCCGGATGTGATCGCCAAGCAAAAGGAAGTTCAACGGGTCCAGGACGAAATGGACCAGATGGTTGCCGACTGGAAAGACAAGATCAAAGCGAAAGAGGAGCGGCTCAGAAAGCAGCCGAATCTTACTCTCAGCGCGGCGGAAAACGAGATCAAACTGGCCGAAAGCGAGATCAAACGCCAGCAGAAACTGCTCGATCAGAATGAAAAGCAGATCGGGTCAATTGTCGAACGCATAAACAACGTTCCGGGAGTCGAAGTCGCACTCGGCGCGATCGAGCGTGATTATCAAACCAAGAAGGCCAAGTACGACGACCTGCTGCTACAGCAACAAAAGATCACGCTCGGCGCGGAAGCCGCCACCCAGCAACAAGGCGAGGGAATCGAGGTTATCGACCCGGCTAACCTGCCTTCGAAACCCGTTGCGCCAAAGCGACTGATGCTTTCAAGTCTCGGGTTGGGCGTTGGTCTGGGCCTCGGACTGTTGCTCGTGGGAGTGGTTGAAGGACCGCGCCTGTTCACGATTCAAAACTCGGAAGACGCCCGGCACTACACCGGTCTACCCGTACTCCTCACGGTGCCCGAGTTGTTAACTCCCCAGGAAGCGCGTGCAGTGCCGCGCCGTCGCAAGTTGTTACTTGCAGCCGGTGTGGTCGCGACCATCATGAGTATTCCCATGCTGGCACTGGCGCTCAAGCTCACGCACGTTTTTGAATTCCTGATGCAAAACCGTGGCTAAGAGCAGTCGAAAACTGGAGGTCTAAAAGAGTGTACGCTGAATTTTATGGTCTAAAAGAGTTGCCATTCGCGCTGACTCCCGACCCGCGCTTCATTTACTTCACTCCGTCGCATACGGAAGTGATGGCCAATCTTCACTATGGCATTGAAAGCGGAAAAGGACTCGTGGTGGTGACCGGCGAAGTGGGTACCGGCAAAACGACGATCCTGCGCTGGATGATGGAGCGTCTCGATCGAACGGTGCTCGTCGCTTACATCTTCAACCCGCGCTTGTCTGTGCCGGAGTTTTACCAGCACGTGGCGACGCTGCTCGACGTGCAGAAGTGGGAATCCAAGTCAGACTTGCTGCTCGAGCTCGGACGAGCCCTCGAGTCGCGTCACTCGCGTGGGTTGCGAACGGTGCTGATCGTCGACGAAGCGCAGGGTTTGTCTCCGCACGTGCTTGAAGAGATCCGGCTGTTATCGAACTTTGAGTCGAACACGGCGAAGCAGTTGCAGATCGTCTTAACGGGCCAACCGGAGCTGCGAGAAGTTTTGAACAATCCGGATCTGCGCCAGTTGAAACAGCGCATCGCGTTGCGCTGCGTTATCAAGCCATTGCCGAACGTTGAAGAAACTGATCGCTACATCACTTCGCGTTTGCTGGTGGCCGGGGCAGAGCGTACCGACGTCTTCTCTGCGGAAGCCGTCGACTACATCTTTCGCTGTTCCGACGGGATTCCGCGAAACATAAACAACCTTTGCGACAACGCGTTGCTGGCCGGCTACGCTGCAGGTGATTTAACGATCGGCCGTTCGACTATCGAAGAGGTCGCCGACACGTTCGACATGTTGCCGCGCTCGGATCGAGGAAGAGGCCAGACCGGAGAAGAACGCGAAGCACCGGCGAGAATTTTTACTAACACCGGACGAGCTGAGTTGTGGAACGCCGGTAAGACAACCGGCGACACAGACTAGAGCGAAGAGTAGCTGCGCCGGCAAACGATTTAACTCCGGAGCAGAACCGAAGTCACTATTAAGAGGTGAATCGATGGGAAGAGTTTTCGATGCCATGAGACGACACAGCGCCGCCGATAACAACGGCAGTGCTGCCAAGCCAAGCGATAAAGAAAAATCAGAGCACCGCGAAGAGCGCCCAAGAGTTTCCGGGCTGCCCTCACCGCAACAGATCGAGGAACAGTTGTTGAGCGGTTCCTCAATCATGTCTGTTCCGGCAAAGACGGTGCGAAGTTCAGCGCCCACTGCGCACACTGCGGATGTACCCGGCGGGTCGGCACTCCCCGGCGGAATAACTTCGCGTGATGCTGGGGCAACTTTGGGCGCTGCCGAGGCGACGCGCGCCGGAGGGTTCGTTAGCTACGACATCTCTCCTGCGCGCGTTGAGCCTCATCTGATCGCGGTGAGCCAGCCACGCTCCGCTTACACCGAACAGTATCGCTCTTTGCGAACGCGAATTCTCGAAGCGGGCGAGCGCATGCAGATGCGCGCGTTTGTCGTCAGCAGTGTGGGCGTCGGCGAAGGAAAAACACTAACAGCGCTCAATCTCGCATGGCTGCTCGCGCAAACCGAAGGGGTGCGCGCACTCATAATCGACAGCGACTTGCGCCGTCCATGCGCCACTGACTATCTCGGCATCGACGTGAAGATGGGACTGTCCGAAGTTCTCGGCGGCCAGCTTCGCCTCGAAGATGCAATCGTGCGCCTCGAACCCGCCGGTCTTCATTTGTTACCCGGCGGACGTCCGCGCGACGACGTGGCAGAGTTGTTATCAGGCCCGAGTTACGCGCGCATCCTGAATGAAGTGCGCCGCATGTTTGACTACATCATCATCGATGCGCCGCCGTTGGGGATTTTCACCGACGCGAATGTTTTGATGTCGAAGGCCGATGGCGGTCTTCTCGTCGTACGTGCCGGCAAGACGCGGTACGCGGCGGTCGACAAGCTGTTGGAGCAGATGCCGAAAGAGCGGCTGCTGGGAGTGATCCTCAATCGTACCGAGGAGCAACCGGATGCTGCTTCTTACTACTACCACCATCGTTACTACAACCGCGAAAAAAAGGTCACTGAAGTTGGTCCGGCTGAAAGAATCGAAGAGGAGGTAGCAACCGTCAATTGAGAGCTCTACGTCTCAACGGGCGAACGATTCTGCTGATTCTCGCCGAAGCGGGCCTGGTCTTCGGCGCGATCATCGCCGCCGTGTACCTGCGACTCGGCGTTGAAGATGCGAAGATCGAATTGGTGGCAAAGGACGGGTACTTGAAAGCCGCGGTCGCATCTTTCTTCTGCCTCGCGTCTTTTTACCTTTTCGACTTGTACGACTTTCTCGTCATGCACGATCGGCGGGAACTGGTGCTCCGGCTGGTCCAGGCGCTCGGACTTGCCTGGATCGCGCTCGCGTTCTCGTTCTACACCTTTCCGGGATTGATGCTCGGTCGCGGCATCTCGTTAATCTCGCTGCCGCTTGCACTCACGTTGATGGTCCTCTGGCGGGTTTCGATTCACTGGTTCCTCGGCCATCCGGATTTTGGCGAACGCATCTTGATCGTCGGTTCGGGCAATCTTGCAGTGGAGCTCGCGCGCGAAGTCCTCGACCGGCCCGACGCCGGTTATCGCATCGTCGGTTTTGTCGGCACGGACGCGGATCTCCTGGGCAAGAGTCTTATCAATCCGCGAGTGATCGGGCTGACGGACGACCTCGACCAGATCGTCAAACGCGAAGGCATCGATCGCATCGTGGTCGCGATGGGCGAACGTCGCGGGCAACTGCCGACGAACAAGTTGCTTCAACTTAGTCTCGCAGGTCAGGTGAACATCGAAGAAGGCGCTTCATTTTACGAGCGTCTCACCAGCCGCGTTTCTTTGAACATGCTGCGGCCCTCGTGGCTCATCTTTACCGGTCGCGGCCGGCAGAGGAAGATCGCCGAGCTCTCGCGCAATGTCGTGCACTGGCTGGTGGCGCTGATCGGCGCGATTCTGTCGCTGCCCATCGTCATCGTCACCGCTATTCTGATTAAACTGGAATCGCGTGGTCCGATCTTTTACAAGCAGGAACGGGTAGGAAAGAACGGCCGAACCTTTATGCTGACGAAGTTTCGCTCGATGAGAGTTGACGCCGAAAAGGAAGGCCCGGTGTGGGCCAGTAAGGGCGACACTCGCACCACGCGCGTCGGTCGCGTCATACGAAAGGCCCGAATCGACGAGATCCCGCAGTTCTGGAACATCCTCAAAGGCGAGATGAGCTTCGTTGGTCCGCGTCCCGAACGGCCGCACTTCGTGGCCCAACTGGCGCAGGAGATTCCGTTCTACGAACAGCGGCACCTGATCGCGCCGGGATTAACAGGCTGGGCGCAAATCAAGTATCCCTACGGCGCGTCGACCGAAGACGCCCGGCAGAAACTTCAGTACGACCTTTTCTATATCAAGAACCAGGGTTTGATGCTTGATGCCATCATCCTTTTTGAGACGATCAAAATCATTCTTTTTGGGCGGGGGGCCCAATGATAGTTATGGGGTTGGAGGTTGATATGACAAACATTAGACGAATGGCGCTCGCGATACTGATGCTGATCGCATTGGCTGCGACTGGCGCCGCCCAGTCGCAAACGGACCCGCAAAAGGATCCGCAAAAGGAGCGGCCGCGGACGGCCACGCAGGACAAGAAGAAACCGGTGCAGGGCGACAGGCTCGAACCAGACGACGCGCAACGGCCTACATCCGATGTCCCTGACGACATGCAGGCCAACCGGCAGGAGCAGATGTCTGAAGAAGCAGCCGTCAATCCGTACTACAACAACTTCTTCAACACCTACCGGCTTGGACCGGAAGACGTGATCTCGGTTGACGTCTTCAACCAGGAACGTTACTCGCGCAGAGGCATCACGATACCTCCGAGTGGCCGCATTGCACTCTCGCTCATCCCCGGCGGAGTTTTTGTCAACGGCAAGACAGTTGAGGAAGTAGCGGAGATCATCAGGAAGAAGTACGACGAGTACATCATCGAGCCGCAGGTTACCGTGTCGCTCGACAAAGCGTCGTCCTATCGTTACAGCGTGATTGGCGACGTGGGCCAACCAGGAATCCGGCTGATGAACCACCGCATGACGGTGACGGAAGCGCTGGCTGAAGCAGGCGGCGTGCTGGGCACGGGCGACAAGAGCAAGGTCGTTGTGTTGCGACGGCAGTCGAGCGGCGTGCTCGCGCAGATTCCCGTGAACGTGTCGGCGATTTACAAGGGCAAGCAGGCGGATACAACCTACCTGGTGCCGGGCGATCAGATCATCGTGCCGGGAAACAAACTGAAGAAGATCAGGGAGCTCCTGAGCTTTACTTCGGTGCTCAGCTTCGGCCGCATCTTCGGTCTTCCCACTCCTTACTAACTCTGCCGGGTGGCGCACCATGGCCGCCCTACGTCGAATTCAATCGAGGGGTGGCCACGGAGGGCCACCCCTACAATTATGACCACCGTTCCTGCTTCTCTCTTGCTGCTGTTGCTCGTCGCGTGGCCTGCGGTCGCGCAGACCGGCACGTGGGCGCGCCAACGAACGGGAACGATGTCGTGGCTTCATTCCGTTTTCTTTCTGGATCAACAGCGCGGCTGGGCAGTCGGCAGCAAAGGCACTCTGCTGCACACAGTCGACGGCGGAAACAACTGGCAACAGCGGGCCGTATCGACTGAAGACGTCGTGCGCGACATCTTCTTCACCGACGAGCAAAACGGCTGGATAGTTTGCGAGGTGAATGTTTACCAGCTCAAAACTAAAGAGGATCCAAGGGCCTATCTGATGAAGACCACCGACGGTGGCGAACATTGGAAGCGAATCGAGATCAAGGGATTCGACGTCGACGCCATTCTCGTGCGCGCAGTGTTCAGCCGTAATGGTCGTGGCTGGACATTCGGCGAGGGCGGCTCGATCTACACCACTCACGATGCAGGCGATACCTGGACCAGGCTGCAATCTCCGACCCGCCGGTTATTGCTTGGCGGATTCTTTGTCGACGAAGATCGCGGGTGGATCGTGGGAGCAGGCGCAACGATCATCCAAACGTCGGACGGTGGCGATACGTGGCACCAGTCAACGCTGCCGCAAGTTGAAAAATCAGTTCGCTTCACGGCCACTTCTTTTGTCGACAATCGCAGAGGATGGGCAGTCGGCAGTGGCGGCAGCGTCTATGGCACCGTGAACGGTGGTCGAACGTGGCAACGCCAGGAATCCACAGTCAATGTCGATCTGTTTGATGTGAAGTTTCTCGATGCGCTCGAAGGCTGGGCGGTCGGCGCGGAAGGAACAATCATTCATACCACCGACGGCGGTGAGCATTGGACCACGGAACGAAGCAACACCGAGCACCCGTTGGAACGCGTTTTCTTCACTGACAAAAATCGCGGCTGGGCCGTCGGCTTCGGCGGCACAATCGTCGCTTATCTCAAGCAGTAAGTTCTTAAACTTATGAAACAAACAGTCTTCCTTTTGCTGCTGGTTTTCATCAGCTCCAGCATCTCGGCGCAAACACAAACCACCGCGAGTGACACGCGCACCCGCCGCACGGCTGACGGCGACATAGACAACACCGCCGATCCGGTTGCGAGCCTGCGCGATCAGATCCAGGCAGCCGAGACTGGTGCCGAGCGCAATCGTCTGCAACTGAAACTCGCGGACCTGCTCGCCTCGACAGGCCACAAAACCGAGGCGCTCGCCGAGTTACAACTGATCGCAAAGTCGGACGCGTTCGATCCCACCGGTTTTTACAACCTGGGAAATTCGTTCGCGCGTCTCGGTGATTCGGAAGCCGCTATCGATGCATACCGCACAGCCATCGAGCAACGCAAGGGCCGGTATTCGCGCGCGTACAACAATCTCGGCGTCCTGCTCCTTCGTTCCGGCAGGTGGGACGAAGCTCACGATGCTTTGTTGTCGGCGTTGAAGCTCGAGAGTTTTCGCTACGCTGAAGCCAGCTACAACCTCGGTCGTGTTTACGCAGCTCGCGGCCAATACGATCTCGCTGCGCGTGAGTGGCGCAGAGCGTTGGCCGTCAATCCGGAACACGATGCAGCGGCGCAGGCGCTAGCCCACGGGCGAAATGACGAGAGGATAGTTGTCGCATCACAACCTGCAGCGACGCGATCGACTGGCGTGAAAGTCGCACCGATCTCTCCCGCGGCTGCGTCATCCGTGAAGTCGCTCGAGCTCGATCAGACCAGTTTCGATTTTATGCAGCGTGCGCGCAGTGCGTCGGAACGCGGGAAGCTGACAGAGGCGGTGGACAACTTTCGTCGCGTGTTGAGTCGCCAGGGCGGTTACTTTGCGCCTGCGAATCTCGAGTTGAGTTTTGCATTGCTGACTCTGAAGCGAAACGACGAAGCGCTTGCTAATCTGATTCAAGTCTCGCAGCGCGACGGCGCTCGATACCCGATCAGCTATTTTCATCTCGCACGGTTGTATGAGTTGAAAGGTGAGCTGAAGCTCGCCGAAGCTGCATTCTCACAAGCTGCGACCAGCTATCAGCCAACTAACGCACAGTTTCTGCTCGACCTGAGCCGCGTGCGCGAGAAGCTGGGTGATTACAAAGGCGCACTCGAAGCACTGGAAAAGTTCGTCACTCTGATGGAGTCGCAGGGCCAAAAACCAGCCTGGTCCGACGAACGCCTCGCAGAGCTCAAAACCAAAGCCCAGAAATAGCCACGGATGAACGCGGGTGAACACAGATCAGAAATCCGTCTTCAATCCGTGTTCGTCTGTGGCTAATTATTCCTTGGGCCGAAGGTGTGGGAAGAGGATGACGTCTCGGATTGATTGCCGGTTAGTGAGCAACATCACAGTGCGATCGATCCCGATGCCGATGCCTGCGGCCGGCGGCATCCCGTATGACAGCGCGCGAATGTAATCCTCATCCATCAGCATCGCTTCTTCGTCGCCGCGTTCGCGCTGCCTGACCTGGTCCTTGAATCGCTCGTACTGCTCTACCGGATCGTTCAACTCAGAGAACCCATTCGCGACCTCCATCCCCACGATATACAACTCGAAACGCTCAGCCACATTCGGGTTCGCGGGTGAGGCTTTCGAGAGCGGCGAGATCGGCTTGGGAAAATTTGTGATGAAAGTCGGCTGTATCAACCCCGGTTCGACGTGCTCCTCAAAAAGCTCCACCAGGTTGTCGTTCGTGATCCGGTTTTCTTCAACGACGCCCGACAGACTTTCCTGCATCCCCACACGACGAAACGGCTCGCCGAAATCGATACTGTGTTCGCCGAACTGCACGTGCGTGTGGCCCAACACCGTGAACACCACCGCGCGCAGCATCTCTTCGCAAAAATCCATCATCTGGTTCACGTCGGCGTACGCCCAGTAGAACTCGAGCATCGTGAACTCGGGATTGTGACGCGACGAGATACCTTCGTTGCGAAAGTTGCGATTGAGCTCGTAAACCTTTTCGAAGCCGCCGACGAGGAGTCGTTTCAGGTACAACTCTGGGGCGATACGCGCGTACAAGTCAATGTCGAGTGCGTTGTGATGCGTCTTGAAAGGACGCGCCGCGGCTCCGGTTGGGAGTGGCGTCAGCATCGGGGTTTCGACTTCGATATAACCGTGGTCCTCGAGGATGCGCCGCATCTCCCTCACTGCGGCCGCGCGGCGCTCGAACACTTCGCGCGGAGTCAGCGCGTCATCCTGTTCCAGTTTCAAACTGCCGGCGATCAGATCGGCGTACCGCTGTCGTTGGCGAATCTCCGGATCGTGAATCCCGTGCATCTTGTCAGGCAGGGGCAACAAGGCTTTCGAGAGAAACTGGAGCTTCTGCACGTGGACCGAAAGCTCTCCCGTCTTCGTGACAAATAAATAGCCTTCGACTCCGATGAAGTCGCCATGGTCCAACAATTGGAACAAGGCCCAACCGTCTACATCACCACCAGCGGCGCTGTTGTGTACGCCCACGACGTCGGCTTTGCGAATGTAGATCTGAAGACGAGAAACGCCGTCGGAAAGATGGACGAACGCCGCTTTGCCCATAATTCTGGGAGGTGATGCGATGCGTCCGGCGAGCCGCACCGTAAATCTATTCAACTCTTCGTTCGCGCGTTCAAGTTCGTCTGCGGGTGGACGTCCACCTGTAGGTGTCTTTGGTTCAAAGCTACGAAACTTCTCGACGACGCCAGTCATCGTGTCCTCTTTGTCCGGATCGACGATGCGGCTGCGTTCGAACTTGTTTGGATAGACGTTGCCGACGAGCCGGCGTAGCGCGTCGAGATGCTCGCGCCGCGCGATGGTTTGATCGTTCTCTTCGATAAACGGAATTGACATAAAAGGGCCGATTATACAGACATCCTGCAAATCCTGTAATCTTGCCCGAGTGATACAAAAAATTATGAGCCCGGAGAAGATGCTCGGGGAGCGCCAACGTCTGCGCGCCGCGGGCAAACGACTCGTGTTTACGAACGGAGTTTTCGATCTCTTGCACGTCGGGCACGTGCGTTACCTGGCGCAAGCGCGAACGTTGGGCGACGCTCTCGTCGTCGCCATAAATAGTGATCGCACAGTGCGAGAGTTGAAGGGTTCTGATCGTCCGATCTTCGATGAAGCTGAGCGAGCAGAAATACTCGCCGCTTTGCGCGCTGTCGATTACGTGACAATTTTCGACGATGTCTCGCCGCGCACTTTGATCGCGATGCTTTTACCCGACGTGCTGGTGAAGGGCGGCGACTATCAACTCGACGAAATTCACGGACGCGAAGAAGTCGAAGCCGCCGGAGGCAACGTTATCTCGTTGCCGTTTGTCGAAGGTGCTTCAACAACGACCTTGATTGAGCGGATCCGTGTAATCCGCGGTTAAATGCTGCAACAGATTACAAAAACGCGTGAGTATCAAATCCTGCTGGAAGAGTTGCGGGCAAATGCTCGTGTGATCTCTGTTAGCGGCCTCGTCTCAGGAGCGGCACGCGCGCTCGCGGTTGCCGCGCTCCAGCGCGACAGCGGTAAGACGTTCGCGGTGGTATCGCAATCGACTCGCGATCTCGAGCCCTGGGAGCGTGATCTGCGTTTCTGGCATGCCGCACTCGCTGGAAAAGAAAGTTCTGACAACGAGATCCTGGTTCTGCCGGCTTCGGAAACAGATCCGTACGCCGGTGTTTCCCCTCACGCGCAAACGCTCGAACGGCGTGCCCTCGCGCTCTGGCAATTGCAGCAACGCGCGCCGAGCTTTGTGTTACTGACTGCCCGAGCATTGGCCCGCAAGACAGTCACGCCAGCCGCGATCGCAAAAGCAGGAGCGGTGTTGCGACGCGACGAGGACCATTCACCCGAAGCGCTCGTCGAAAAACTGATGGCGACGGGCTACGTACGCGAGGATCCGGTAAGCGGCGTCGGTGAGTTCTCGATGCGCGGCGGCATCGTCGACGTTTGGCCGCCTGGCCGAGAAGCTCCGGTGCGGCTCGAATTTTTCGGCGACACGATCGACTCGTTGCGCGAGTTCGATCCCGAGAACCAACTGTCGACGCGGCAACTGCGTGTCGTCGAAGTGCCGCCGATGCATGAGTACGCCATCACGCCAGTTGATTTTCAACTGTGGAGTGAAGCAGCGCGCGAGCGTTGGGGCGATGAGCGTTTCGCGCGCTCGTTGCGCGATCGCACTGCTTTCGCGGATGAAGGCGAAGCGTTCTCCGGTTGGGAATGGTTGATTCCGATCTCGATGAATTGCACCTCGCCGGTCTTCGAACATCTCGGTGATGCAGTCTTGATTGTCGACGAGCCCGCCGGTATCGAAGCCCATCTGAGTGAGTTCTACGAACGTCTATCGGAGCGCTATCGCGAGATAGATCAAGCTGACGACATTGCGCTTGCTCCGGAAGAACTTTTTCTCACTGCCGAAGAGCTGGGCCAATTCATTCCGGCACGCCAGCGAGTGGAGTTGCGCACGTTCGGCCGTGCGGCCGCCGAAACGGATCTGAACCTCGCACTTGAAGCCGAGGCGCCGAAGGTCCAACTCGGGCGCGAGCGAGGTACGCGGCAACCTGTGTTTCTCTTTCCGGCCGTCGAGACGGCGCTGGAAGTCGAGTGGCAATCACAATCGACGCTGCGCTATCACGGCCGCATCGCGGATCTGGCTGCCGAGGTGAGCAACTCGACGGAAGAAGGGAAGTCCACGCTCTTCGTGATGCCGAGTCTGGGCAACGCCGAGCGGATCGTTGAAATCCTCAACGAGTACAAAATCGAAACTCGTCTGGCATTTACCGGCGAAGCGTCAGACCCGGCGATATTTCGTCCCGTCGTGGTTACGGTTGGGCGGCTCAGCGGCGGCTTCGAGCTGCCGCAGTCGCGATTGATCGTCCACGTTGAAGCCGACATCTTTGATGAAGCGGTTGACGTAGTCGAACGCCGGCCCGCGGGCGCCGAACGTTCACAAAGATCCGACAAGCGTAAGCGCAAGTCGAAAGCCGCTGCTTTCCTCTCCGACTTTCGCGATCTCAAGCCCGGCGATTACGTGGTCCACGCCGAACACGGTGTGGCGGAGTACCTGGGATTACGCGAGATCCGCAACGGCGAATCGCAGGGCGATTACATGTTGCTGGAATATGCGGGAGGCGCCAAGCTGTACGTCCCGCTCACCCGGATGGACCTGGTCCAGCGCTTTCGCGGG
>DASSEB010000434.1:0-4127 GCA_035696765.1 Pyrinomonadaceae bacterium
CACCGGCTTGCCTGACTTCCACGCGAGCAGTGCCGCATGTCTGGCAATCAACGACGGGTATTCCTCTTTGCCGCCGAATCCACCGCCTGTTTCAGTCTGGATGATGCGTATCTTGCCTTCCGGCAGCTCGAACAACTTTACGAGCGCTTTGTGAACGTAGTAAGGACACTGCATCGAACCCCACACCGTCACGCCCTGCTCAGGGTTCGCGATCGCGATCGCGCCGTTGTTCTCGATGTAGAGTTGTTCCTGCGCGCCCGTTTCGTATTCCCCCTCGACGATGAAATCCGCGTTGGCCCATGCTTCGTCAACATTGCCTTTATCGACGAGGTACTTTTTGAAGACGTTGTCCTCGCCCCAGATGATCTCTTTCCGGGCGAGCGAATCTTCGAGATTGAAGATCGCAGGCTGCGGTTCGATCTCGATGCGGACGTTCCGGCGCGCTTTCTCGATCAGGTATTTATCGCGGTGCGCGAGCAGCAGCACGGGCTCTTCCGGATGATTTACAAAATCAGCGGCGAGATAAGGTTGGTCGTTGAGAATCAGCGCGACGTAGTTCGCGCCGGGAATGTCTTTGGCAGTGACGACGGTGAACTCGTCCCAGGGAATATCGCCTTCGAAAGATATGTTGGTGATTCTGCCTCGCGGGGCGGGGCTACGCACGGTTGCGCCGTGAAGCATGCCAGGGAACGACAGATCATCGACATACAGCGCCTGGCCGGTGACCTTCTTGCGGCCCTCTTTACGCGGGAATGGTTTGCCGATGGACATTTTGTCTACGGTTTCGTAATCACCAATGGGTTATTTTCCAGTTCGCGGCGATAAAAAACTCGCGGCCGCTGCACGCTACGTTTTTCACCGCCTTCGTCAAATACAATCTCCAACCCGAGTCCGCGGCCCTGGCTCATCTTCTCTTCCTGCATCTGCGGCACACGCTCAGTCGCGAAGTTGAGCCACTCGCGCGCGATGACCACGCCGTCTTTCGGCGCCGTATCGGCGACTGGCGTTTTCAGACCTTCTTCGACGAGTGCATACGTCAAGTAGCCATGGCCAAGCTGTGCGGCTTCGAGCGCCGCCTGGAAGCTCTGCGCCGCGGTCAGTATGTACATGCCTTTCTCATACGCGAGTTGGGCCAGCCCTTTTGAATTCATCGGGCCGCGCCGCTTCTCTTCGGCTTCGAGCGCCTGTCCCGAATTGCACGCGTCGATGATCAGCAGCAGATGCCCGGCATCCATACCCTCGACCGCCTGTTCCAGTTCGACGTCTGAAATGCTGTGCGCGAGCATCGTCTTCAATCCCTGCTCGGTGAGCTTGGTGCGTTCGCCGGTATAACCAAGATCGTGCGGTATCAGGTAGAAGCGTTGCGACTGCGCGGTCCCGTGTCCGGCGAAATAAATTACGACTGTATCTTCGGGCTCGGCGCGCTTCAGTGCGTCCAGCGGCCCTGCTTTGAGCGTCGGTGGTCCAGGTTCGCCGGCGAGCCGTTTGAGGGCTGTAAGAATGTTGGCCTTGGTCGCGTCGCGATCGAGCAACTGGATTACTTCGACGCGCTCGAAATCGCCGATCTGAGTTTGCCTGCGACGGACTTCCTCACCAAAACTGCGGGCGTCAGCCGTCGCATATTTCAAGTTGTACTGCGAGTTCTCATACTCATTGACGCCGACAGCGATTATGTAAGCCGTGCCTTTGCGCTTCAACGTGTCGGCGCCGGTAAACACGAGCGGCGCGTCTTTGCTCTTAACGTTATCGCGATTGAAGGCATACGCCACGAGCCGATTTGGACCAGCCGTCACCGTGATCTCTTCTTCGAGCGTGACAGCCGGCTGGCCTTTCAACACGTCGCCATGCCAAACCTTCACGAGGGATCCGTTGCGAAACAGTCGCACGTCCTGCGCGCCTGTGCCCTGCGGATTATCTTTGTCCGCAGGCGCATCGGAAACATCGATTTTGACTTTGACGGTGCGCGTCGCCACAGTCTCAGGAGCCTGGCCCACAAGCGACAACTTCACGATGGGCTGGCGACGATCTTTCTTCGACACGTCTTCAGCCACACGCGGACGTTTGCCGGCAAAGATATCGGCCAGCAGCCCCGGATAGTAAAACTCATTGAAGAACCATTCGATCGGAGCGACGTTGAACGTTTCCTGGTTGTAACGCCAGAGAATCTGGTTCCAGGAAACAGGCGTGCCGTCGAACAGGCCCTGCGGCGTGACGACCATCCACTCGCCACCATCGTCGAGCGAAATCAACGTCAACAGGTGCTCGCCGGTCTTTGTGTCCCAGAGAAACGTGCCTCCATCTTCACTGGCAGACGCGAGCAAGCGGCCGTCGGGCGTGAAATCGATCGACTCGATGCTGGAAGTGTGACCGGTGAGCGTGCGTAGCTCGGTTCGACTCGCGACATCCCAGATCTTGATCGTGTTATCGCTGGCGCCGGTAGCGAGCAGTTTCCCATCACGGCTGAATGCTACTTTCGTGACGCCGCGACCGTGGCCCTTCATTGCTCCGATCTCGCGTCCGGTGGCGACGTCCCAAAGTTTGACCTGGCCCACTGACTCAACTTTCAAATCTTTCATCATGTCAGCGGGGTCGGGAGTCTTCGCACCCTTCTTGGGACGCTGGCCGCTCATAGCGCCACTCATCATCGCCGCAATGTCGATGTTTGCCTTCGACTCGACCCCTCCAGTCGCCAGCATGCGTCCATCGCTGCTGAACGCGAGCGACGTTACACTGCCCGTCGTTCCCGCCGACATGTTGCCGATTACGTTCGTCATCATCGCCGCGATGTCATTCATGTTCGGCATCTGACCCGGTTTGATGTTGGCGGGGTTGAATGCGCTCAGAGGCGCCGAAGTCAGATCGCGCAGTTTGCTGCCCGACTGCACGTCCCAAAGCGAGATCTGCCCCGTCACTCCGACGGTCCCGATGGTGCGGCCATCGGCACTAAAATCCACTGCCATCGGAATCTGGTCCGCGTTTATCGTGCGAAGCTCACGCCCAGTCTTCACATCCCAAATCTTCACCGCGCTTCCCATCGAGAAGTTGGTTGGCGTTGGACGTACGTTGTCACGTGGTCCATACGTGATAGCGAGCATCGTCCCATCAGGACTGAAGCGCATGCGCTGGACGGCTCCGACGTCACCAGCAGGCGCGAGGGTGCGGAGTTGTCGTCCGCCTGGACTTTCAACAAGCGGCACTTCGCTACTGTTAGGTTTCATCAACGCGAGCACGCGACCATCAGGACTCGTGAAAGCGAAAGTCTTTTCTGTTGTTTCGGGACTTGTTCGCAGCCCGCGACCAGTGCGGAGATCCCATCGCGTGCGGCCGCCCGCGGCGAGCTCGGTGCCGTCAGCATTGAACGCCACGTTGTAAGCCATGTTTGTGCGGCCACTCAGGTTGGAGAGACGTTTGCCTGTGTCAGCTTCCCAAACGATCGTGTCTGTATCGAAGCCGCCCGTCGCGATGCGTTTTCCGTCTTCGCTGAACGCGACGAACGCTTCGCCTTGGGGAAAGGCGCCGCTGTTCGGAACTTTTATCGCGGGTAGCTCACGCAGCGTGGCGACGTCCCAGAGCTTTACGTTGTAGCTTTCAGAGAGTGCGAGCAGGCGACCGTCGCGGCTGAACTTAACAAAGGAATAATCCTTCGCTGTTCGTGCAAGCTCCTGGTCCTTTCTTGACGTCAGGTTCCAAAACTTCAAGCGCTTGTCCTGAATTCCTGCCGCGAGCAGATTTCCATCCGGAGCAAAAGTGAGCTGCAAGCTCTCGATCCGATCGTCAGGGAGTTTGACGCGACGGACTTCACGACCGGTCGCAAGATCGACAAACCTGATTTGCGCTTCATCGGTAAGTAGCAGGAGTTGAGTGCCGTCCGGAGAAAGAGTGACTCCACTGTCGGTGCCATTGAAGCTCGCTGTCGACAGCATGTCCGACTCAAGCGTGCGCAGTTCGCGGCCGGTGGAAAGATCCCAAACTCGAACCGCATCACTCACCGTCACGAGCCGGTTGTCCGAAGCGAAGCCGACAAAGTAAACACCTAGCGAAGCCATCATCGAGCCTTGAACGCCGCCGAGCGAATACAGTTCACGCCCGCTCATCACGTCCCAAACCTTCACTGAGTTATCACCAGC
>DASSEB010000435.1:0-16734 GCA_035696765.1 Pyrinomonadaceae bacterium
AGACAGTTTGCGGCTTTACTTTTTGAGCCAGGCGAAGGATGTGAGGCAAAAGCTTCAGTTTCGAGCCTGCGTACTTGATGCCTTCGGTGGTAATCTCTGCAAACGCCATGAAGAAAAATAAACCCCAAAAACCACGAACGAGTAAAGCAACTGTTGGCAGGCGAACTTTTGTGAAATTGATTCCCGCGCTCGGCGCTGCGGGGCTGACCGTTACCAAGTTACCGCTCGACGCTCTCGCACAAACACCTTCGCCGACACCTGTTCCGTCACCTGTTCCGTCGCCGACACCCGCGCCGCGCATCACCAAAGACATGATGCACCAGGCCGAAAAACTTATCGGCATCGAATTATCTGACGCACAGGAAGCGATGGCGCTGCCGGGTGTGAATCGAAATCTGGACGCGTACGAAACGGTGCGGAAGATCGACATCCCACTCGATACCGAACCAGCCATCGCTTTCCATCCGTCGCGTGCAAAGAAGGAACTTTACACAGCAAAGACGAAGTTTCGCTTTGGCAAAGCGGAGCCGGCGCCCTTCAAGACAGTCGACGATCTTGCCTTCGCCACGGTGCCGCAACTCGCTGAACTGATTCGCACGCGCAAGATCTCCTCGACCGAGCTTACGCAGATGTACCTCGCGCGGTTGAAGAGATATGGTCCACGGCTTAATTGCATCGTTACGCTCACTGACGACCTCGCATTGAAACAGGCTGCTGCGGCAGACGCCGAGATAAAGCGCGGCAAGTATCGTGGACCACTGCACGGAATACCGTGGGGCGCGAAAGATCTGTTTGCCACGAAGGGAATCAAGACGACCTGGGGCGCAGAGCCATATCGCGATCAAGTAATCGATTACGACTCGACAGTCGTCGAAAGATTAAACGACGCCGGCGCGGTGCTGGTCGCGAAGTTGTCGATGGGTGCCCTCGCGCAGGGAGCAAAATGGTTCGGCGGCGTCACGCGAAACCCGTGGCAACCCGACGAAGCACAAACGGGCTCGAGCGGTTCATCGGCGGGTCCGGCCGCGGCCACGGCTGCCGGCCTGGTTGGATTCTCCATCGGAACAGAAACACTCGGCTCGATCGTCTCACCATCATCGCGTTGCGGCGTTACAGGACTGCGTCCCACGTACGGCAGGGTCAGCCGGTATGGCGCGATGGGTTTGAGTTGGACCATGGACAAGATCGGTCCGATTTGTCGCGGCGTTGAAGATTGCGCCGCTGCGTTGCACGCGCTCTATGGGCCTGACGGCAAAGATATCACCGTTGGCGATGCGCCCTTCAATTGGAACCCCGACACGAATATCAGCACGCTGCGCATCGGTTATCTAAAAACTGAGTTTGAACCGCCGGCTTCTACAGCCGCAAACGAACAACAGCGCGCGCAAGGTGAACAACGGCGCGCGGTTTACAAAACGGCGCTCGAAGTGTTGGAGAAAGCAGGTGCGAAACTGGTCCCGATCGAGTTGCCGAAATTCTCAGCCGGGTCGTTGAGATTTATTTTGTCAGCGGAAGCCGCGGCAGCGTTCGACGACATCACTCGCGATGGACGCGTCAACCAGTTGTCAGGGCAGGCGCCGAACGATTGGCCCAACACGTTTCGGACGTCGCGATTCATTCCCGCGGTCGAGTACCTGCGCGCGCAACGTGCCCGCACGTTGCTGATGCATGAGATGGAAAAGCTGATGTCGCAGTGGGATGTGTTTGTTAGTCCCGCGCCGGGAAGTGCCAGTTTGCTGGTAACGAACCTTACCGGTCATCCGGCGGTTGTGTTGCCGTGTGGGTTTGTAAACGATCTGCCGGTGGCGATCATGTTTACCGGTGGCGTGTACGATGAGGTATCGCCGTTACGGGTGGCGCTGGCTTACGAGCGCGCGACGCAGTGGCACACGATGCATCCGAAGGTCGATTGGGGTGCGGCCACGGATTAACGCGGATTTTAGGACGGATTTTTCAGAGTGATGCGAAACGTGGAGCCTTTGCCGGGTTCGGAGTTTACGTCAATTGATCCGCCCAGTTCTTTAACTGTGGTTGCCACGACGTCGAGACCGACACCGCGTCCGGAGATCTCAGTTATTTCCGTTGCGGTCGAGAAGCCAGGTTGAAATATTTGTTTGATTAAATCCGGATTGAGCCCACGGCCGTCGTCAGTAACTGAGATTGTCGACTGATCTCCAACACTCGTCGTCTCGATGACGATCCGTCCACGCGCCGGCTTGCCCATTCTGCTACGTTCGTCGCTAGCTTCAATTCCGTGATCGACTGCGTTACGAACGAGGTGCAGCAATGGAGCGGCCAGGGCGTCGCGGAGTGAATCGTCGAGCGAGAGATCTTCTCCGCGCACTTCGAAGTCGATTTCCTTTCCGAGCTCGAGGGCGGCTGCCTGTCCGGCGCGTACGGCTTGCTGGAACAATCCAGCTGTTTGCTCGAGGAGTTCTTCAACGGTGACGCCTGGAAAGCTCGCCAACTCGCGTAATGTTTCGCCGGCGCGGGCCCTGCTGGCGTAAAGAATTCGGAAGTTGATCTTTCCCCCTCGCTCACTCTCCACTCTCGGCGCTACCGAGATTACTTCTCCATTGCTACTCAGCGTCACTTTCAACTTCTGAAACTGCTGATCGAAATCTGCGATATCGAAACTGGTTTGCACAAAGAGAAGATTCGTGCCTTCCTTAATGGCCTGCCGGAGAGCGTGTTTTTCTTCTGCCTTCAGCGAACTCCATATTTCGTTCGGAATGTGGACATCTTCGGAAAGAGCGGCCGATGCTTCCGTTAATTGTTGGAGGGTGTTGCCGTCGAGTGTCGATTTCCCGGTGCGCAGCGCCTGCAGGACGTCCTCCAACTCGTGCGCTGCGTGGCTGAGTTCAGTCAAACCATCCGCGGCTGCTGTTGCTTTGAGGTTATGGACGGTTCGAAACAGGGAATCGAGCAGTTTGCGCGTGACAGGTCCGCTTTGAGCTTCGCGCAACTGTTCCACTGCGATACGTATCTCTTCAATAGTGAGATCCGTCTTCATCCGTGCAGATCTGTGGTCTAAATACTAAGCATCCGTATCTTCTGACTCTGGTTGGACATTTTTTTGAGGCTGCTGCTCGTCGAGGTCGCGCTTGATGGCGTCGAGAATGCCGTTGATGAATTGAGTAGCTTCGTAAGTCGAGAAGCGACGGGCAATTTCGAGCGCTTCGTTGATCGCGACGGTGCGTGGCGTTGGTTCGTAGAGAAACTCGTAGACTGCGAGGCGCAGGATATTGCGGTCGACGACCGCCATGCGTGAGATACGCCAGTGCTCCGCGCGCGAGCGTATGCGTTCGTCGAGCAGCTCGAGGTTTGAAAGTGTTCGTGCCGCCAGGCGCGTAGCGAACTCTCGGGCAGTCTCGTCGAGATCAGATTCTCCAAGCTCAGCCCAATAGCTTCGGACCACGTCGTCCGCAGGCATTTCGGCAACATCAGCCGCAAAGAGCATTTGCAAGGCGCATTCACGCGCCTTACGTCGCGAACCCATAAAGTATTACCAAAAACTATGGTGAGCCACAAAGATGCACAAAAGACACCAAAAGTGATCTTTATCAGTTATGAATGCGGATTATATGTCTTTGTGCTTTTGTGCCTTTTCGTGGCCTCACTCGAATGCTTCCTTGTAAAGATTTACCAATTCCACCGCCGTCATGGCGGCTTCAAACCCTTTGTTGCCTAGCTTCACTCCGGCGCGGTCGATAGCTTGATCGACAGTGTCGGCAGTGACGATCCCGAATACGACCGGCAACCCGCTCGTCAAACCTGCTTGCGAAATACCGCGGGCGACTTCGCTCGCGATGTAATCGAAATGCGGCGTTTGGCCGCGAATAATCGTACCAAGACAAATGATTGCATCAAACCTGCGCGACTGTGCAAGTCGCAACGCCAGCAGCGGAATCTCGAACGCACCCGGCACACGATACAAACTAACCTGCGCCTCTTTCGCGCCTAATCGCTTGAGACCGTCGAGAGCGCCTTCTACCAGCCGCGCTGAAATCAACTCATTCCAGCGGCTGGCGACGATTGCGAATCGAAACGCCTCAGCGTTAAGACGACCTTCGTGTACGGTAGGCTGCAATCGATCCGACTCCGCGAGCTGAATAGTCAATACGTTGCGCAGTATAGGAGATGCTTGGAGACGCATCAAGTTGATGAATTCTGCTGATTGCGATTTGTTTCCAGCCCGCGAACACGATCATAAATATCGCGATAATCAGCCTGCATTGTGAGAAGTGTGTCATGGAACACACTCATTCGACGCAGGCCATCGCGCTGTGAGGTTCGGATATCATGTACTTCCGCACGAATATCGTGTACCTCTGCGCGCAATTCAGCGATATCCGTTACAACCTTCTGCCAGATCGGGCGTGTGTCGTGAAGTCTCTCCTCAACCTTTTCTTCTAATGCCCCAAGGCGAGTTCCCAGGTTCTGCACCGTCGTGAGAATTGAGGTCAGCTTGTCGCTGTCAGTAGTTGGTAATTTCTTAGTGAGGTCTTCGCTCATTCGTTTCTCCCTTCAGAGAGTGATTCTAACATCGCGACTCTCTAACAGAGACAACTATCTTTGCTCAAAAACGGCTATTTGTTATCGAATCCGGCTATTTCTCAGATCAAATTCATCGGCGTGGGGTTCTTGGCGTCCTTGGTGTAGTCGTAGAAGCCACGCCCGGACTTGCGGCCGTACAAACCCGCCAGCACCATGCGCTTCAATAGTGGCGGCGGCGCAAACCGTTTCTCCCGAAACTCGTTGAACATGATCTCGGCGATGTAGTAAGTCGTATCGAGCCCGACGAAATCTCCGAGCGTGAATGGACCCATCGGATACCCACAACCAAGCTTCATCGCGTTATCGATGTCGACGATCGATCCGACGCCTTCTTCCAAAGCACGAATCGCGTCAAGCATGTAGGGCACCAGCAAGCGATTCACGATGAACCCCGTCTTGTCGCCGGCACGCACCGGCACCTTGCCGAGCTTCTTCCCGAATTCCACTGCCTGCTCGTAAACGTCGTCGTCAGTCAGGATCGTCTTCACCACCTCGACGAGTTTCATGAGGGGCACCGGATTAAAGAAGTGCATGCCGATGAAACGCCGCTGCCGCTCCGCCGACGTGGCGGTCATCATCTCGGTAATCGACAACGACGACGTGTTGGAAGCAAAGATCGTCTCGGGTTTGCAGATCTCATCCAGCTGGCGATAAGTGCTCCGCTTCTCTTCGAGGTTCTCGATAATGGCTTCGATGATAATGTCGCAATCGGCGAGCTCTGCAAATGAAGTGGTGCCGGACAGGCGCCCGCGAATTTCCCGTTGCTGCTCGGCGGTTATCGTTCCCTTTTCGGCAAACTTCCCCAAGGACTTTTCAATGCCGCCGAACCCTTTTCTAATCAATTCATCTGAAACTTCTTTTACTATCGTTTCAAATCCCGCGCTGGCTGCGACCTGCGCGATACCCGCGCCCATCAGCCCGCATCCCAACACACCTACTTTCCTAATCTCCATTTCTCTCTCCTGAAAAAGTTTTTTATTGCGCCGCCGTATACGTGCTCGCAGCGCCTTTCAACCAAACTTCATACTGCTTTTTCCATTCTGTAAACTCATCCACCAGCTTCTCGTCCAACGGCGGCGGCCGTCGTGGTCCATCACCCGGCACCGGACTGGCAGCCGCCGCGGCGTCAGATAGTTTTGAAAGTATAGTTATCAGTTGAGTTCTCAATTCAGTTGCGCGCTGATCCGGGGCCGGCGACTGCATTGCCCTTTCAGTTACCGCAGCAACGTTGCTCAGATCGTGGTTATGAATCACTGCTGCAACTTTTTCCTGGACCTGGGTCATGGCCCCGACATAGTTCAAAAAAACCAGTGTACGCGCGTTTGGCGTTGCGCGGACCGACGTTGCAACTGAATAGTTGAAGTTCCTCGCGACCTTATAAAAACCCAGAATCACTACGCCGAGCGCGAGGGCCTGAAAAACTCGCCAGACGTTTGTAACACTCGCACGCACGCCCGGTCGCCGGTAATCGACAGCCAGCGCGAGTGCCGCCCCTGACAACAGTCCACCGAGGTGGGCAGCATTATCGATGAAGCCGCGGCCGACAAAACCGATTACGAGATTGATAAAAATGATCGGCAGCATGCCCGTGCCGAACGCTCGCTTGAAGCCTTCCGGAAGCTCGCGGCGAAACTTGATACCAAACACGAAGAGCACGCCCACCAATCCAAACAGCGCACCGGACGCACCTGCCGACGGCATGTCTACACTCTTAAAAATAAAACGTCCGAAAGCGCCGGTCGCGAGCTGCGGACGCACTGTCAAATAACTCGCCACCACTCCCGCGATACCAGTCGCGATCCAAAACACGACGAACTTGGCGGACCCATAAAGTTTCTCGACGAATGGTCCAACCATCATCAGGCTGTACATATTGACCAGCAGGTGAAACAAGTTGATGTGAATAAACATCGGCGCGATGAAACGCCACCATTGATAGTGCGGCGCATTAATCAGGTAATTGACTTTGGCCCCGTAGCCGATAAGGACGGGTTCGTGAAAAGCCTGCAACAGCACTGACGAGGCCATGCCGCTCGACTCCCACATCAACATAAACACAAACAGGTTTGCGATGAGGAAGGCGATCGTGAACTTATACGGGCGACTCAAAACCGCGCGTGCAAACTTGATCGTTTCTCGATCGGCCTGTCGCTGGTAGGGACTTTGCGCCGGCTGGCTTGCTGTCGAGGCCCCGCATACGGCGCATTGAGGTTCGCCGGCGCCGACGATTGCTCCACAACTACGGCACATCGTGGGCCGGCCGGGATTAGTTTGGTTTGACTGTTCAGACAATACGCTGAGACTAACAAGCGTGATGCTCCACGTGCAAAGCATCACGCTCCAAAAAGCTACATCGGATTACGACTCGGGTCAGCCCATCTTTTCCAACAGGCTCACCAAATCGTCGGCGTGCTCTTCCTCGACCGCCAGAATTCCTTCAAGCATTCGTCTGGAAGTGGGATCGTCGTTTCCGAAGTAAGTGATCATCTCGCGGTAACTATCGATCGCAATGCGCTCGGCGACGAGGTCCTCTTTGATCATGTCCAGAAGCGAATTGCCTTCGACGTATTCCGCGTGGCTGCGCATGAGCAAGCCTTCGGGATTGAAATTCGGTTCGCCATTTAGCTGAACGATGCGTTGCGCGATCTCATCCGCGTGCCCCTGCTCTTCGTTCGCATGCTGAAGAAATTCCGCCGCCACACTTTCAGCGTTGATTCCGGCGGCCATAAAGTAATGGCGACGATACCTCAGCACACACACCAGCTCGGTTGCCAGTGCTTCGTTCAAAATCCTGACCGCCGTCTCGCGATCCGCGCGATAGCCTTCGGTTACCGCGCCGTTTTCGATGTGCTGTCGCGCGCGTTCGCGCAAAGTTTTTATGTCAGTGAGAAATGGTTTATCGGCCACGACCTCACTCCTTAATACTGAATTTAGGGGAGTCACGATATTACTCGTGGCCGTAAGCGAGAGCAAGTGAGCCGCAGATTAATCTGCGGCCGTTAACTTGCCGTGTAGCTTAACTTCAGACGGTGCACTGGCATCGTTTGTCACTTCAACCGGCGCCTGCCACACGAGCGTCCTGATCCGGCACGTGCCCGTGTTGTCCTCACGGCAGTAGAACAACGTGATCTGCGCGTGAATAGTCGATTGACCAACCGCCGTGGTATTCAGCGGGATGCGCACGGGAAGCTTCAGATCTTTTGTTGCGCGGGCGGCGATCTTGTCGTCGACGACGACGCTCTTACCGCCATCGACTGAAACCTTGTAACGCTGCGGCGCGAGTGGATTGAGATGATAGCCCGCCGGCAGTTCCACCTCGATTTGCAGCGCCGCATTCGTGCCGGAACGAAGGCGCTGCGCGGGGACTTTAATCTCTTCGGCATTTGGACCAACGGCGGTATCGAGCGCCTCCATATTCTTCGCCGGTGGAGTTAGGCCGTTGATACGCAGCGTGCTCGTCTGTTTCGTTTTCAAATCAACGACGCGAATCGCGTGATTGTTTGTGTCCGCGACGTAGAGCTTCTCATGGGCCAACGTCAATCCGGCCGGTTCGTAGAACGAAGGTGATGCGCCGTCTGCTTGTCCCGGCTTTCCGGTGCCTAGTAGAGACGTAACTTTTTCGCGCTTCGGATCGAGTTCCTTGATCTTGTGATTGTAAGTGTCGGCGATCAGGACTTTGTCGCCGTAGGCAAGTACGCCGAGCGGATGTTGCAGGCGTACGTCGTCACCCGTTCCGTCAACGTCGCCAAACTCGAACAGATCGCCGCCGACGAGAGTTTTAACCGTGCCCGCCGCGATATCGATCGCGCGAATGATGTTCGACTCGCTATCGGCAACGTAAAGCATTTTACCGTCGCTTGCGATGCCCGAAGGTTGCGCGAAGCCCGCTTGTGAAAGTGAACCATCCAAACGTGCTTCGCGTCCGGAGCCCGCGAAAGTCGAGACTTCGTTCTTATTGAGATCGAGTTTCCAGATCTGGTGTGGACCAGCCATGGCGATGTAGAGTTCGCGGCCGACCAGTTGCAGATCCCACGGCGAACTCAACGGAATCGTGCGCGCCGGCCCGGATTTAAAATAGTCGTGCGACTGTTGACCGGTGCCCGCGATCGTCTCGACAGTGCGCGATTTCAGATCGACACGTCGAATGAGATGGTTTTCAGTGTCGGCAACGTAGAGACTGTCGCCGGAGAGCGCCATTCCCTGTGGACGATAGAACGTCGCTTTGTCGAATGCGCCGTCGGCGGCTCCGGTGTCGCCTGTGCCGATCGTATCCACGAGTGTGCCGTCAAGTTTCGTCACGACGATACGATTGTGATTTGAATCCGCGATGAAGAGTCGATCACCGTTGGCATCGGCGAGAATTTTGCCGGGGAAGGCAAGTGGTAGTTCGCCGACTTTCGCTCGTTCGAGAACGAGTTTGAGTGGTTCTTCGTTTAGCTCGCCCTTTTTCCGAAAGTCATCGATAACTTTCGCGATCGTCTGATCGATGACGTCGTAATTACCCTCGCCCGAGACACCGCCGATGATGTAACCGGCGGGATCGATCAGCACCTGCGTGGGCCAGGCGCGTACACCGTAACTCTGCCAGACCGCGTACTCGGAATCGTTGTAAACTGGGTGCTCGATCTCGTAGCGCAGGATGATGCGCCTGATGTTCTCGGTCTCTTTTTCGTTTTGAAACTTGGCGGAGTGAATGCCGATGACGACGAGTTGGTTGGCATACTTCGCTTCGAGTTTCTTAAGATCGGGAATGATGTGAATACAGTTGATGCAGCCGTAGGTCCAAAAATCGAGTAGCACGATTTTGCCTTTGAGAGTTGCAATCGACAGCGGCTTGTCAGTGTTCAGCCAACCGCGGCCGCCGGTGATCTCCGGAGCACGCACTTTCGGTCTTTCTTGAGCAGACATAAAAATACCCTGAGCCATGAAAATCAGGACGATGGTTAAGACCACGGGTTTTACGGATTTCACTCGGATTTCGCCTCGTGACCTTCGAGCAATTGATCGACGCGCTCGATCGCGCGTCTCAAGTGTGGAATCGTGATTGAACCCCCGACCACGAGCGCCACGTTGAATGCATCGAGAAACTCCTCACGATTTATTCCAATCGACGCACATTGCTTGATGTGATACGTGATGCAATCGTCGCAGCGCAGCACCGCCGAGGCTACGAGGCCCATGAGCTCTTTGGTTCGTTTATCGAGCGCCCCGTCTTCATAAGCCTGTGTGTCGAGCGCGAAGAAACGTTTGATACCCAGGTGATTGCTGCCGAGCAGTTTTTCATTCATCGCCGCGCGATAGCGGTCAAACTCATCCATTGCGTCGCCTTTCAGTTGACAGATTGATCCTCATTGTACGATCCGTCTGCATCCGTGCAAATCCGTGGCTAATATTTTAACCTTTACGCCTCGTGAACAAGCAGGCATTTACAACTCTGGAATACCAGCACCTCCTTGCGTTGATAAAACGCAACGCGCAGACCGAGCCGGGACAGAGGCGCGTCGAGACACTTGCACCCAGCGACAATCTTTCGGCGTTGCGAAGAGAACTCTCCGCGTTAGATGAATGCGTGCTGCTCAGAATTCGCGGGGTGAAGTGGTATTTCAGTGGCTTAACGGATCCGGCAGAAACGATCGCGCGACTGCGTGTCGAGGGCGCGAGTCTCGATCCGGTTGCGATTCTGCAAGTGTCGCGCTTGTGCGAGCAGGCGTTGTCGGCGCGCGCCGCGATTCTTGCTGAACGCGAAAACGCGCCGGTATTGTGGCAACTGGTCGAAGCCTTACCGCGCGATCTCAACACGCTCGTCGCACGCGTCACCAGCAAGATCCTGCCAAGCGGAGAGCTAGACGATCGCGCGAGTCCGGAACTGGCCAGTATTCGTCACGAGATCAACGTGCTGCGTTCGCGCATCACGCGCTCACTCGAAAACCTGATGCGTCGATCGGCTGAAGCAATTCAGGATGAGCTCGTCACGATACGAAACGATCGTTTTGTCATTCCGGTTAAAGCGGACCATCGTGGACGCGTGCAGGGTGTCGCACATGGCTATTCATCCTCGGGTGCGACAGCTTTCGTTGAGCCGCTCGAGACGATCGATGCGAATAACGAATTGCAGGGTTTACATGAGAGTGAGACGCGCGAGATCGCGCGCATTCTCTTCGGCCTCTCAGAAGAACTGCGAGCGCAACTGCCCGCAATCGAGATGGCGGCGGAGGCGGTTGCCGAGCTTGACTTCATCAACGCACGCGCGGTCTTTCATGAGAGTTTCAACTGCGTCATCCCCGAGATCCACGCGGGTGCGGAAACGAATGCAAGCGGCGAATTGCAACTGGTCGAAGCGCGCCATCCGTTGCTCGAAGAAAACCTGCGAGCGACTGGCGGCTCAGTCGTCCCTGTTTCATTCGCACTCGACGATCAAAAGAATGCGATGGTGATCTCAGGCGCAAATGCGGGCGGTAAAACGGTGGTGTTGAAGACGACCGGCCTGCTCGCGTTGATGGCGCTGTCCGGCATCTCGGTCCCTGCGAAGTCAGCGCGATTTCCGTTTTACGCGTCCGTGCTCGCCGACATCGGCGACCATCAATCGCTGGCTGCAAATCTCTCGACGTTTACGTCACACGTGGCCAACATCGCACGCATGATCGCGCTGTGCGAAGCGCCGGCCCTCGTACTGCTTGATGAAGTCGGAACCGGCACGGATCCTGAAGAGGGTTCGGCGCTCGGTGTGGCTGTGGTCGATCACTTCCGCAGAGCTTGCGGCGCCCACGTCATCGCGACGACGCATTACAGCGGACTCAAGATGTACGCGGGGAACGAAGAGGGTGTGCTCAATGCGAGTGTTGAATTTGACGAGAAGACGTTGCAGCCGACTTATCGCCTGATTGTCGGAATGGCTGGCGCTTCTTCGGGACTCGAGATAGCGCGCCGTTTTGGAGTGCCTTTAGGCATCGTCGATAACGCGATGAGGTCTGTTAAAGACTCGTCTTTGCAAGCGTCTGAATATTTGCGGCGAATTAAGCGAGAAGCGGAGGAAGCAGAGGCTTTGCGGCTCGCGCTGGAAGAGGAGCGAAGTGCGGTTGCGGAGAAGTTCGCCTCGCTCGACAAAGAAGCCGCGAAGCAGGAGCGCGAACGGCAGGCGACGTTTGACCAAACTGTTCAGCGGACAATCGCCGAGCTCGAGAAGCGTGGGCGCGAGTTGGTTGCAAGAATTCAGGATCGCACGGAACGAGTAAGAGTCGAGCGAGACGCGCAACGGCAAGTCGCCGAGATGAAGCGAGCTGCGCAACGAGAAGTTCGCATCGTGCGGGAAGGCGCTGTGGTCCAACCGGAATCTCCGGCTGACACTACGATCGAAGATGCGCCAGAATATGTGCCGGTCGCGCCACGCGAGATTGTTGTTGGCGACAAAGTGAAGCTTCGATCGTTTGGTTCAGTCGGTGTGGTCGATCAGATCAAGGACGGCGTCGCTGAAGTGCGAGTGAAGTCGTTGAGATTCAAGGAACGGCTCGACCAATTGGAACTGGTAGAGCAGCAGACAACTCCGAAAACGCAACAGGGTAAACTGGAGAAGCTGCGCAAGTCAGCAAACACTGAGGTTCACTTGAGCGGCGCTGAACAGAGTGCGCAATCTGAGTTGAACGTGATTGGGCAAACGACGGATGAAGCAGTTGACGCCGTTGATAAATTTCTCGACGAGGCTTCGCTCGCGAGTTTGAGCAAAGTGCGAATCGTTCACGGTCACGGCACCGGCGCCCTGCGGCGCGCGATCGCAGGCCTGCTCGACGGCCACCCCCACGTCGCCCGTTTCCTACCCGCACCTCCAGACCAGGGCGGTGCTGGTGCAACCTTGGTCGAGTTGAGACAATAGCTGGCGATGACTGATAGTGCATATAACCGGCTGTTGAAACGAGTAGTTTCTGATCCGAAAGTGCTTGGCGGAGAACCCTGCATTCGCGGCACGCGAATCCATGTAGCTGTCGTTCTTGACTCTTTAGCTGAAGGCTTAACGCCTGGCGAAATTGTAGACCACTATCCTCCGCTCACCGAGGCTGATGTCAGAGCCGCGGTGGCGTATGCGGCAGAGTTGGCGCGTACCGTCTCGGCTGCATGAAAATCAAATTGGATCACAATCTCTCTCGTCACCTTCGAGATGCGTTAGAGGAGTTCGGACACGACGTAGATACGGCTTTTGACGAGGGGCTGGGGCGAGCGACAGATAAGGAAGTCTTGCATGAAGCTTCAGAGCAAGGTCGGATCCTGTTTACTCTCGACAAAGATTTTTTGAACCTAAAGACCTATCCTCCAAACCGTCACGGCGGTGTAGTGGTTTTCCGTCCCAGCAGACAAGGCGCAATTGCAGTGACGAACATGGTTGAGGCTTTTGTTCGAAGCGCAGATTTAAGACAGTATCGCAGGCGAACGGCAGTGGTTGAGCGCACTCGAATTCGCATCTTTAGATAAATGCGTTACCCCCAAACATTCATCGACGATCTCAAACGACAGGCAGACATCGTCCGGGTAATCCAGGACTACGTGCAGCTCAAGAAAAAGGGCGCGAACTGGATGGCCTGTTGCCCTTTTCACAAAGAGAAGACGCCCTCGTTCTCGGTCAGTCCCTCCAAAGAAATCTTCTACTGCTTTGGTTGTCACAAAGGCGGATCGGTTTTCACTTTCGTGATGGAAATCGAGCGCGTTGCGTTCCCCGAAGCAATCAAGATCGTTGCCGACAAGGTCGGAATGGCGCTGCCAAAAATGGTGGACGACAGCCGTTTCGAAGTGCGGCGCCAGGAAGCAGACCAGGTCATTCAGCTCAACTCCTGGGCCATGGAATGGTGGCAACAGCAACTCGCGTCCAGCCATGAAGGGCGCATTGCTCGCGAGTATCTAAAACAGCGAGAAATCTCCGAAGAGACGCAAAAGACGTTTCGCCTCGGCTACGCGCCTGATAGTTGGGATGCACTTTCAAATTATTTGCGAAATAAAGGTGCCACTCAGGACCATATAGATCGTAGTGGCTTAGTTGCAAAAAAGGAGGACAGCAACCGTTCTTATGATCGCTTTCGTTGCCGGCTGATGGTTCCCGTGCTCGACGTGCAGGGCCGGCCCATCGCTTTCGGCGGCCGCACACTCAAAGGCGAAGACGCAAAATACATCAACTCGCCCGAGACCGCCGCTTACGTGAAAGGTCGAAATCTTTTCGGTCTAAATCTTACTCGCGACGAGATCAGACGCCAGGAATTTGCGATCCTCGTCGAAGGATTTCTCGATCTGATCGTGCCTTATCAATTCGGAGTGCGAAACGTTGTAGCAAGTTTAGGAACAGCGTTGACGCCGGATCAGGTGAAGCTGCTAAGTAGGTTTGCGCGCAAAGTTGTTGTCAACTATGATGGCGACCGCGCTGGCGTGCAAGCAGCAAAAAAGTCGATCGAAATCCTCCTCGCCGAGGATCTCGAAGTCAAAGTGCTGGTGCTTCCCGACAATGCAGATCCCGATGAGTACATCCGAAAGTTTGGCGTAACTGAATATCAGCGGCAAAGGGCGCAGGCACAACCACACATACAATTCGTAATCGAAAGCGCTTTACGCGACCGCAATCTTCACCGGCCCGCGGAAAAGGCTGAAGCCGTCGAAGAAGTTCTTCCTTATATACGCGCCGTCAACAGTCGCATTCAGAAGCGCGAGTATTTTGACATGGCGATGGATGCGCTCGGGATTGATCGAGAGAACGTCAACACCTCCGCATGGCGCCGTGAGTTATGGCAAACAGTTCGCGACAACAGAAACATTCGCCCGACCGCTGTTCAAGCGTTGACAAGACGAAGCGATGCGACCGCTGCTGAACAGCGTTTGCTCGGCTTACTTTTTGCAGACGCAAACTTGCGACGCGAAGTGCTGCCGATGTTGCGAGAAGAAGATTACGAAGACCTGGCGACAGCGCCGCTCTTTAAAGCGTTGCTCGAACTCGAACGTGAAGGCGTTGAGATCGATTTTGACAGTTTGACGAGCAAGACCGAAGGTGACGAGTTTGCCGCCAGGATGATTCCGATGGTCCTGATGAACTCTTCTCTGCACAGTTCGAACGAGCATTACGTGGCCGATGAATGCGTTGCTACGTTCAGACTAATGAAACTCGAACAGCGAATCGAAGAGTTGAGAAGAGAATTGGCGATCGCCGAGCGAGAGCAGGACCTCGATAAAGTTTCCCGACTTTCAGCAGAACAGATTCAACTCTCCTCACTCCGTCAAGGAATGTTGCAACCTCAAAGTGAAACGGCTTCGCGGAGCCGGTAGAAGCAATTCGGAGCGGAACAGTGACTATCGAAGATAAGGATCGGGACGACGTAATGGAGCGGCTGCTCGAGTTGGGCGGCGACAAGAAATACCTGACGTTCGATGATCTCAATCGCGAACTGCCCGACAATGTTGTTTCTCCCGACGATATCGAAGACGTGCTCCAGAAGTTGGAAGGGTCAAACATCCCCGTTGCGGATTCCGACGAACGGCTACTCGAACAGGCCGCTGCGACGGTCGCCGACGATGAAGACGAAGCTCTCGACGAGGATATCGAGCTCGACCTCTCGGCCGGCGCGCTCGAAAAGACGAACGATCCGGTTCGGTTGTATCTGCGTGAGATGGGAGTTGTTCCGTTGCTCACGCGCGAGGGCGAAGTTGCCATTGCCAAACGAATCGAGCGAGGCCAACTAAAAACGCAAAAGGCGATCGCGCGGTCTCCGATTGCGGTGCGCGAAGTGCTCCGAACCGGCGAGGACTTACAAGCCGGCCGGATAAACATTCGCGACACCGTCACGTTTTCGGAACAAGCAGAGCTGACGGGCGACGAAGACAAAGCCGAGGAATATCGAACGTGGACGATCGAGGGAATTCAAAACATCGACAAGCTCTGCAGGCTCGGATTGAAGGAGTTGGAAAAACTTCGCGCCGAGCAGAAGCTGGTTCACGGGAAAAAAGGTAAAAAGTTAACTCGACTACAGCGAAGAGTCGCACGCATTCGACTTGAAATCGCGCAGGAGATCGGTCGTCTGAATCTCACCGAACGCGCGCGCCAGCGTTTGATCAATGCGATTCGTGCAGTTCAGAAGCAGGTGCGCGAAGCAGATCGTGAGATCGATAGTGCGAATGAGAAGTTGAGCAGGAAGCGCATCAAGCCTGAAGAGCAGCGCGAGTTGAAGCGTCGCATTCTTGCTGCCCGCAAACGGCTATTGCAGATCGAGATTGACAATTACGTCAGCCCGGTCGAGATCAAGCGCTCGCTCCAGTCGATCGTGATCGGCGAGCAGCAGACCGGCCAGGCGAAGCGCGAACTAGTCGAAGCAAACCTGCGATTGGTTGTTTCCATCGCCAAAAAGTACACAAACCGGGGCTTGCAGTTTCTGGATCTGATTCAGGAAGGCAACATCGGTTTGATGAAGGCGGTTGACAAGTTTGAATGGCGGCGGGGTTACAAGTTTTCGACGTACGCGACGTGGTGGATACGCCAGGCGATCACGCGCGCGATTGCCGACCAGGCGCGGACGATTCGTATTCCGGTACACATGATCGAGACGATCAATAAGTTGATTCGTACTTCTCGATCCCTCGTGCAGGAGTTGGGCCGTGAGCCGACAAGTGAAGAGATCGCGCGAAAGATGGATATACCTGTTTCGAAAGTGCGGAAGGTGTTGAAGATTGCTCAGGAGCCGATCTCTTTGGAGACGCCGATTGGCGAGGAAGAAGATTCACACCTGGGCGACTTTATCGAGGACAAGTCGATCCTCAACCCGGCCGACGCCGTGGTAGCATCGAACCTGCGCGAGATTACCGATGAGGTTTTGGCGACGCTTACGCCGCGCGAGGAAAAAGTTATCAAGATGCGATTTGGTCTGGGAACGACCGGATCGGAACACACCCTCGAAGAAGTCGGACAGCACTTCGCAGTCACAAGGGAACGCATTCGACAAATCGAAGCGAAAGCCTTACGCAAGCTCCGCCACCCATCACGCTCGCGCAAACTCAAAGCCTTTCTCGACGGGGGCGCGCCACGATAATTAGCCACGGATTTACACAGAAAAACACGGATCGGAAAAAGCGCTTTTCTGATCCGTGTTTTTCCGTGTAAATCCGTGGCTAAATTTATTTGAAGGTGAGGAAGGCAGTGCTCTTCACCGTTTGATCGAACTC
>DASSEB010000436.1:0-12325 GCA_035696765.1 Pyrinomonadaceae bacterium
TGCCGGCGGATTCGGCAATGAGCGATCGAGTGGCCGGCGCCCTCGAAACCAGCAACTACTTGTCCGTGCCTGTGCATCATCACGACGAACCGATCGGGCGGCTGTATGTGTGTGGCGGACCGCATCGCTTCGATAATTCGGCCGTGGATTTCGTGCTCGAGTTGATGAACCACATAACTCCATTACTGGAGAACATACGGCTTGTCGATACGCTCGCCTCGGATGCGGCCGAACAGGAACGCCAGCGTATTGCACGTGATATTCACGACAGCGTTATTCAACCTTACGTCGGGTTACAACTCGGCATTGCCGCCCTCGCTCAAAAACTCCGCGGCGGAAACACAGAGATTCTTGACAACGTCGAGGAACTCCTGAACCTTACTAATCAGGAATTGATCGAGATGCGGCGTTACGTGTGGGGCTTACGAGCGGGTGAAGAGCGCCGCGATGTGCTCTTACCGGCGATTCAACGTTTCGTCACCAGATTTGCTTCGGTGACCGGTATCAACGTTGACGTCAAGACGCGCGGAAAAGTCGAAGTCAATGATCGATTGGCGGCGGAACTGTTTCAGATCGTGGCGGAAGGCTTGAGCAATGTCAGGCGACATGCTCTTTGTAATGAAGCCCGAGTGGAAATAGCGTGTGAGGCCGGCAAATTTTTGCTGGAGATAAAAAATCGCCGCCCGGATGGGAACGGCAGTCCGAGTCTCAATGGTGAAAGTCAAAACGGCAAGCAACCGTTGTTTACGCCGCGCTCGATCGCGGAGCGCGCCGCGATGCTTGGCGGCCACACTAGAGTTTCGATTGACGACAACAACTATACCGTGGTCGCAGTTGCCATTCCGCTATAACGCAGCAAAGATTAAAATACGTTTATGACCCCCAAGCCGATTAACGTGATGATTGTTGACGATCACGTCGTGATCCGCACGGGTCTGCGGATGTTGATTGAACACGATCAGCGCATGCGCGTTGTGGCCCAGGCCGGCAACAAAGCTGAAGCGCTGGAGCATGCGATGACTGAGCGTCCGGATGTGATAATTCTGGATCTGGTGCTTGGCGATGAAGATGGATTGTCGTTTCTGCCTGAGTTGTGCGAGGCGAGTCCCAAGTCGCGCGTGTTGGTTTTAACCGGAGTGCAAAATCCGGATTCACATCGACGTGCGATCCGGCGCGGCGCCATGGGGATCGTGCTGAAAGAGCACGCGGCCGATCAGCTTCTAAAAGCAATTGCTAAAGTCAACGACGGTGAAGTCTGGATCGAACGCTCAATGATGGGCAGCATGATCCAGGAGTTCAACAAGCCGGCGTTAGTCGACCCTGAAGTCGCGAAGATCGAATCGTTGACTGACAGAGAACGCGAAGTGATCGCCCTGATCGGCGAAGGTTTGAAGAACAAGCAGGTCGGCGAGAGACTCTTCATCAGTGAAACTACCGTAACCCACCATCTCAGTTCGGTTTTCTCCAAGCTCGAGGTCTCCGACCGTCTGGAGCTCATCATTTACGCCTTCCGGCACGGCCTCGCCAAAATGCCCAAATAGGACAGGGACCGGATTTGCAGGGTTTTCGCCCCGATGTAGCAGAATTCTGCTATAAAAATGGGCAAAGATCTCCATTGTAAGAGTCCTGTAACCTCTCCCATAATCCGCCGGGACCTCAGAACCTGCCGCCACGAGACCGTCGATGGAGCCTGCACCAATTAAGATACGCATCTTGATAGTTAATGATCAGCTCGTCGTGCGGGATGGTCTGCGCATGCTTATCGAGAACCATCCGGGGACTAAAGTCGTCGCGATGGCGAGCACTCGTTCCGAAGCCCTGGAGATTATCGAGCGTGAGCCATGTGACCTGATTATTCTCGATCTGGAGTTGGGCGGATACAACGCGAGCTCTTTCATTCCTCAATTACGCGAAGCTGCAAAGAATGCGCGCGTGCTGGTGTTAACCGGCTCGAAAGATTCAGAGACGCATCAAAAAGCCGCTCAACTCGGCGCGATGGGAGTGGTCCTCAAGGAAGACGCTGCCGACCAACTGATCAAAGCAATTGAAAAAGTCTACCGAGGAGAAGCCTGGCTCGACCGGGTGACTTTGGGCACCCTGCTGTGGAACCTGTCCAACCAGGACAAGGACTCACTCGATCCGCGGGCGAGAAAAATCTCAACACTCACCGACCGTGAACGACAAGTAATCACGCTCATCGCAGAAGGACTCAAGAACAGACAGATTGCCGAACGACTCTTCATCAGTCCAACCACCGTCACGCACCATCTCAGCTCAATCTACTCAAAGCTCGGCGTTTCTGATCGCCTCGAGCTTGTGATCTACGCCTTCGCAAACAAACTCGTGAAGCTGCCGGAATAGCGCCACAAAGAAGCACAGAAGAAATTAGCCACGATAAGGCACAAAAGACACAAAATGAGGGAACCGGCACAAACAGTCGTTTGTTCTCCGCTTTTTGTGGCTGAAACAGCCACGATGCAAGGCAGGATCCTGCCGCATTTGTCACGGAAATTTCACGACATTTCTGCCAGAAAAATGGGCAAATACCTCCGTTGTTACGAAATTGCAATCTCTTCATAATCCAAAAGTAGAATTCCCAAGACTGTGAGCCCATGACCTCAGGCGCGAGCTCCACCGGTTAAGGTCAGGTGTTGGCTGTTACTGCTTGGAATCTACCGCCCAGAACAGTTCTTTGAACTGAAATCGGAAAACTCCCACACGAGTGGCCGCTAATACGTCTGGTTTCAGTCCCTCAAACTCCCAAAGCCCCTTCCGGTTTCTTCCGGTGGACGATGGGTTCGAACCACCGGAAAACCGGTAGATAGAAAGGAAGCAAGTTATGAAATCCAATGGAAACAAGTCGGGTGTTTGTTATCGAAAGGCTTTTTCGCGACGCACGGTTTTTATTGCCTTCGCCGTTTTGGCGCTTGTTGCAGTGAGTACAAGCCTGGCATCTATGGCGACACCTCCTCTCTCCGGAGCTATTTTTACTACTGATGCTGGTTGTACGGGCGTCGATCTCAATATTTATCAAAACAAAGACGCCGTCTATATCGACGGTGGACCAGCTCACCCGGGCGCGGCCGGACTGCCTGACGGAGTTTATTACGTACAGGTAACAACTCCGGATGGTAATGTTCTCGGCACGAGCGTAGGCAGCGGAAACCCAACACCGGTCACCGTCGTGGCTGGTGAGTTCCAGAGTTGCTACCAGTTATCCTTGATCCTGATAACCGCAGGCGACCTTTGCCCGGTTGGGCAACCTGGATACTGCACGACGGATAATCCGGGTGGCGAGTACAAAGTGTGGGTTAGCACTGTTTCGACCTTCGACAATGACAGCAGCAAGACGGACAACTTCAAAATCCAGGAAAACCCGTTCCCACCTCAAGGCCTACTGAAGGTCCTCAAATTCTACGACGGCAACGCGAACGGAATTTTCGATGCGACGGACACGGCCATCACGGGATGGGAAACTCACGTCGGTCTTCAGGCGACGTTTGATACGATTTTTGAAACGAAAGACACTCCTGTCAGTATCGTCGTGTTAGCTCCCGCTTGCTATACCGCGCAGGAAGGTGAGATTGCTGACCCGAACCACACGTGGGTCCATACAAACGCTTCGATTCAATCCAAGAATGCCCCAGTTCCAGGCACTGTTGAGATTGATTTCGGCAATGTATGTCTCGGAGCCGGTGGAGGTCTAACCTTAGGCTTCTGGTCCAACAAGAACGGCCAGGCGCTCTTCAATACCAACACTGGTAACGTTTCGGTCTGCGGTTCGAGTCCCGCCAGCGATTTGGCTTGGATGGTGACTCTGAACCTCCGTGATGGTGCGGGAAACAACTTTGACCCGACCACTTACGCAGCATTCCGCACGTGGATACTTAGCGCGACGGCGACAAACATGGCTTACATGCTGTCCGCTCAATTGGCGGCTATGGAGCTGAACGTCCTGAACGGTAAGGTGAACGGCAGCGCGATAGTTTATGCTCCGGGCACCGGCGGGAGCGACTTCAAATCCGTTTGCACCCTAATGGGTCTCGCAAACACTGAACTCGGACTTCACGGCAGCGTTCTTTCGGGAAGCCCGTATCGTGCGTACCAGGAGGCCCTGAAGAATGCTCTTGATCGCGCGAACAATGACCAGAACTTCGTGCAAGGGTCAGCGGGACAGTGCGGTGTCGTAAACGATACGATCGATTCCGCCTTATCGTTTACTTACCCGGCGTCCTTCAGTATTCCGAGCTGCCCGTAACATCGGAGTCTCACGCTTAAACAAAAGAAGTGGGCGAGGAGAAGTCCTCGCCCATTTCTTTTTTCACAGCTCCACTCAACTATTTGTATACGGTAACGACTTCCGAAGTGGCTGTGTTACCGACTGCATCATAAGCTTTGCATTGCAGATTGTGCGCTCCCGCAGCGACCTTTTTCGTGGTCCACTTCGTAGTGAACGGAGCTGAGTTTGAGCCGGACACCAGAACGCCATCCGCATAAAGCTCCACTCTAACAACCTTCACGTTGTCAGACGCGTTGACATACACAGGAAGGTTCACCGAAACCTTGCTGCCGTTCGTCGGCGATGAAATCGCGACGGAAGGAGGAGTGGTGTCAGGGCTTACGTTGTTGACACTCACAGTAATAGATACAGCAGAAGTGTTCCCCGCGATGTCGGTCGCCTGAACTGAGAATGTGTGAGGGCCGTTTGCTACAGATGTCGAATCCCATTGAAATGCATAAGGACTGATCGTAGTAGTGCCGATCGAAGTTCCATCCAGTATCAGATTAACGGCACTCACGCCTGTATTGTCGGTAGCCGAAATTTGGATCGGCACGACTCCGAAGACACTCATCCCATTCGTCGGATATACAAATCCGACGGCCGGCGGAATCGTATCTGCTATCGGTCCACCACCTCCCGCCATGCTTACTGCGCGCGCAGCATTCACGCGACCGCTGCCATAAATCGGGTCCCAGCCCGCCGCGCCCAAATCGTCTGCCGATTGCTTGAGAATATTCTGCACCTGGTCTCCCGAAAGCTGCGGGTTCACGGACAATACTAACGCCGCCACACCGGCGACGATCGGCGCTGAATATGACGTTCCACCCGTGGAAACATAACCGCCACCCATCTGTGTGCTGAAAGAATCGCCCGGTGCAGCCACGTCAATATTCTTCCCGGTGTTGGAATATGAGTAGATGACGTCGAATTGATCCGTCGCGCTGACCGTCAGGATATAAGGGTTATCGACAGAATTACTAAAGCTGCTGTAGTTGCCGGCGGAGGAAGTAACCACGCCGCCTTTGCCCTGGAAGTATTGCGCGGCCGAACTCACTGCAGAACTATCTGAAACCATATAACTAATGTTTGCGACGCGGGCGCCGTGATCGGCGGCCCAGGTCAAACCACTAGCTATCGAGGAATAGGTGGCGTAGCCCGTCGTATCCGACACGCGTATAGGCATTATCCTGCACGACCAGCATACGGAAGCTACTCCAACGCCGTTATTACTCGCCGCGCCAGCAGTGCCGGCGACGGCAGTGCCGTGGCCTGATACGTCCGTCGTAGTGGAGTTGTTGTTATACGAGTTCCAACCGGGAACGATTTTGCTCGCGAGATCCTCATGATTTGCATCAACCCCGGTATCGAGGATCGCAATCACGACATTACTGCTGCCGACTGTAGTGGACCATGCCGCGGGCGCCTGAATCTTACGTAAATGTCCCTCCCAGTTGGCGAACCATGGATCATTCGGCACGACGTCAGCGGGTCGCAGGACGTGGTCCAGTTCGGCAAACTCCACCTCAGGTCGCATCTGCATTGCCTTTGCAAATCCGGCTTCACTCACCTGCTGTGGCAGATCTAAAACGAAGACGCCGGTAGCCGGCAGCTCTTCCGCATCTCTTGCACCCAGCGCCGCAATGATCTGCCGTGCATGGTCCAAGCCGATATTCGATTGGAACTTAACCAGTACCCGCCCGGCTACAAACGGTTCTTCTGCAGGTCTCATGGGCGTGACGTGAATCCCACTGCGTTTCTCTGCGCTTGCTTTATCGATGGGAAACGTGAGGGCAAGGAGCATTATTGCGCAGGACAAAAAACCGATAATCAAAGCTGTCTTCTTCATCGCTTCCTCTTTTCAGATGTCGGGTTAAACCGCTCGCTTGAGGATTCGGGGCGATGGTTGGGAAGAGTCACCCGAGCGTGAAGACACGCGCGCGAAGAGTTTCGGCTTGACGAAGACACGAATGATTAAGCTTTGGAGTTTTTGTGGCGGGACTGAAAAGAGAAGCAAACCATGAACGAACGAAATGACTTACCGGCGGCGGGATGCTTCTCCTGCTTTCGGTAACCCGGCCAGGTCCGGATACTTCCTCCGACCTCCGTGGCTTTGCGACCCTCGTTCACACGAGGTGTGCCTTTATCGTTTCAGGTGCTGCTTCAAATAACTGCGGGCCGGCGGTCGCTGCCAGCCTGTAGAAAAACTTAGCAAGCCCGGATCAACCGTGTCAACAACATTATTCTCGAGGGCATGGTCCATCTGGCGTCTGCCGTGCCGCAGCATGGCAGGATCCTGCCAAAGAGTTGTGGCTAAACAGCAAACCCGCCGATTTTTGTGCCTTTGTGCTTTTTTGTGGCTTAATTCCCGGCATGATTTTGCTGGCACACACGGGCCCACGCAGAAACACACCTTACTGCCACCCAAATCGGCAGGGACCTGCGTTGTAATGATTGTGGTCCACCGTCATAATCGCGACGACCTCGTATCGCGAACTAACCGAGAGGCGCAACTCACAGCGTGCGCCAGTCACATTTTGAAATGGTGGCCCCGATGACTAAGATTTAATTCTCATAACCTCAAAGTTTCTTCACGCCGATCGCAGAAACAAACTCCCACAAGAGTAACCAACCGAACGTTTCCGGATCGGCCGTGCCTCAACTCCCAATCCCCTCCCGGTGATCCCCGGTGGATTTGGGTTAACCCACCGGAGAAAGACCGGTCAACAAGGAGAAATCAATGAACTATCAGAAGAGATCGCGACAAGCGTCTAAGATTCGTCTTGTCTTCCTTACAGTAACTGTGCTTTTAACCGTTGCACTGGTGACGTCGGTCGCGCTAATGGCCTCACTCTCAGGCGCTGTGTTCACTACGGACGTCAACTGCAATGGAACGGACCTGAACATCTACGCAGCCAAGAGTGACGTTTTTATCGATGGTGGACCAGCTCACGTCGGCGCCGCCGGATTGCCGGCCGGAGAATACTACGTGCAGGTTACCGAGCCTAATGGCACACTCCTCGGCACCAGCATCGGCACCACTGACGAAACGCCCGTGGTGGTGAATGCCGACGGCGAATTTGTCCAGTGCTACCAGCTCGTCGCCATACTCAGAAAAGCCAGCAACCCTGGACCATTCCCCGTCGCTCCGGACGGTTTCGACGACACGTCGAATCCCGGGGGAGAGTACAAGGTTTGGGTGAGCAGAGTCTCAAACTTCGCCAACGACGAAACGAAGACCGACAACTTCAAAGTCAAAGCCGATACTCCACCACCAGGCACGCTGAACGTGCGGAAGTTTTATGACACGAACGCCAATGGAATATTGGACGGCGCTGAAGTGCTGATCACGGGTTGGGAAGTTATTGTCGGCGATCAGTCGACTTTCCCATTAACCGCCGAAACAAAACTCACGCCGGTCAGTATTATTGTAGCTCCCGGCTGTTACACCGCTCAGGAAGGCGATGCCACTGGCTGGATACATACGACTCCGAAGATCGAATCGAAAGCAGTGCCGTCAGGCGGCAGTGCAACGATCACCTTCGGCAACGTATGCCTTGGCCCAGGCGGTGGTTTGACACTCGGTTTCTGGTCCAACAAGAACGGCCAGGCACTGATAACGGCGACCGATCTTCAGCATCTGCGAGACGATTTCTGTTTGCGTAACGCTGATGGATCCGAATTCAATCCTACGACCGCTGCGCAAGTGAAGTCGTTTTTATTGAGTGCGACTGCCACAAACATGGCCAACATGCTGTCGGCACAACTCACTGCGATGTATTTGAATGTTGCTCATGGGTTTGTGAACGGCGGCGCGTCCATCTTCGCCGGCGCGAATCCTGGTGGGTGCAATGTTCCGGTGAATGGCAGCGGATTCATTTCCGTCAATGCCCTGCTAGCCGATGCGGCAGCGGAACTCTGCGCTCATGGATCGGTTCTATCCGGTAATCCGGAACGCACTTGTCAGGAATTCAAGAAGAACGCGTTGGACAAAGCAAACAACAACTTGAACTTCGTTCAAGGTCCCGGTGTCTGCCCCGTTCCAACCCTGTTCACGTACACGGACGAGAGCGCGCCAGCCTGTCCGTAATTGTTCGAACTCAGTCTGGCCACAAAGAAGCACAAAAGGCACAAAAGGATTTCCCTGATTTTGTGCCTTTTTGTGCTTCTGTGCACTTTCGAGGCAAAGCCGCTCACGTCGTATTCAGATCGTACAGGGCGATTCAGAATGTTTCAGTAATTCTTAATAAACCCAGCCTGTATTCATCCTTCCTTGTCGGTATCCTGCTTGCCTTTCCCTTGCACGGGGAAAACCAACATGAGAATCAGCTTAACTGCCATTCTCGCGATCCTGGCACTGGCTATTGCCGTGTCCGGGCAGGATGGTTCGACGGCAAGTTCAAAACAGCAACCAGTCGCGACCTTGTCTGCGCACGATCGGCAGATTGTCGATACGTTTGAGCAACGAGTGAAGGAATACGCGAAGCTTCGCGAGGACCTGGAAGCGCAAATGCCGAAGCTCTCAAAAGAGGCGCGGCCGGAAGAGATCGAGCTTCACAAAAAACAGTTTCAGGAACGAGTCAGGGCCGCACGCGCAACGGCGAAGCCTAACGATGTATTCACACCCGAGGCGGCAATCCTGATTCGCGCGATCATAAAAGACGAGTTCAAGGGCCGAGATAGAGCCGAGCTCCGCGACACCGTATTGAAAAAGGCGGACACGAAAGCGGTTCCACTCCGCGTCAACTACCCTTATCCGGAATCGGAAGAGTTGTTGGAAATGCCGGCGACGCTTCTGTTGAGACTCCCTCAACTGCCGAAGCAAGTTCGTTATCGTTTTGTCGGACAGAACCTGCTGCTCGTCGATCGTGAGAACGGGTTGATTGTCGACTACATGACCAACGCATTACCGTAACCAGAACTGAGAGAGTAACCATGAAACGGCTTATCGTTACCATCGCATTCGCACTGGTATTGACTGTCAGCAACGTCAACGGTCAGAACGGATCGTCTCCGGCAAAAAACGGGGACGCGGCATCAGGCGCGCCAGTCACTCTCAGCCTTCCCAACAAGGAAGGCGACGTTCGCTTCCTCGTCGTTGGCGATACAGGAACAGGCGCCGAAGGGCAATACGAGCTTGCCAAAGTCATGTTGCGTTACCGGCAGGTGTTTCCATTCGAGTTTGCGCTGATGATGGGCGACAACTTGTATGGCGGCGAAAAGGCGGTCGACTATCACAAAAAGTTCGAGGATGCTTACAAGCCGCTGCTGGACCAGAAAGTAAAGTTCTACGCCGCCCTCGGGAACCATGATGAGTCAAACCAAAGGTTCTACGAATTCTTCAACATGGAAGGACAGGAGTATTACCACTTCAACAAAGGCAACGTCAGCTTTTATGCCTTGAACAGCAATTACATGGATCCGAAGCAGGTGAAGTGGCTCGAAGAAAAATTGGCGACTGACAATGCTGAGTGGAAGATCGCATTCTTTCATCACCCGCCATATTCCTCAGGTGAAGCGCATGGCTCCGACACTAAATTGCGTGACGTCGTGGAACCGATTTTTGTAAAGCATGGCGTCAACGTTGTCTTCACCGGGCACGAGCATTTCTATGAACGCATCAAGCCGCAGAAAGGTATCTACTATTTCATCTCCGGCGCTGGTGGGAAGTTGCGCGAGGGCAACGTCAAACAAAGCTCCCCGCTGACCGAAAAAGCTTTCGACAAGGACATGTCGTTCATGCTGATTGAAATCAAAGATAAGCAAATGTACTTTCAGGTCATTTCACGGACGGGAGCAACAGTCGATTCCGGCGCGCTGCCGCGCCTCACGAGTAAACCCGCAGCGACGACGTCGTCCGGCCCATGACGCGTGAACCTTAATCACGTAAGATCACAATTCATATCACTAGAACTCGAGCAAAGGAAACAGGATGTCGAAACTACGTACGCGCCAGGTTCTGGCTCTCGCAGTCATGCTTGTCTTAAGTGGTGGGACTTTTGCACCGACGTACGCTCAAGAAAAAGAAAAACCGGGTAAGGCTGAAAAGAAAGAGAAGAAAGAGAAGAAAGAGAAGAAAAAGGCGCCGCAAGGCACGCCTGTACTCTGGCAGGAACCCACAGACATCGCGTCTCGCGATCTTTTACTTGGACCAGGCGGCGAACGAATGAAGCCTGATGTTTCGCGCCTCACCTTTATTAAAGAGGAGAAAGGCGGATACTCGAAAAAGTACCGCGTCAAAGATGCGCAGGGACGAGTGTGGGTGGCGAAGATTGGCAAGGAAGCACAGAGCGAGACTGCGGCTGTGCGGCTCGTTTGGGCAGCGGGCTACGTTAGTGAGATTAACTATCTCGTGCCGCGCGTGACTATCGAGGGAAAAGGCACGTTCGAGAACGTACGTTTTGAAGCACGACCCGAGAACGTGGACCGCTGGGAGCAATGGTCATGGGAGAACAATCCTTTCAGCGGCAAGCGCGAGCTGCAAGGTTTGAAAGTGCTGATGGCGTTGATGGAAAACTGGGACCTCAAGGATGAGAACAACCGCATACTCGTGGTGAGTCGCGACGGCGAAAACGAGCTTCAGTACATCATCAGCGATCTTGGAACCACCTTCGGCAAGACCGGCGGACAGAATGGTCCTGTCTCTTTTTTCAAAAAGATCAAAGGCAGCCGGAATGAACCGAAAGATTATGTGGAAGACAAGTTCATCGATGCCGTCGACGGCGATAAGGTACGTCTGGATTACGACGGCAAGAATTCAGACATCATGCGCAACATCACGATCGCGGATGCCAAGTGGATTGGCGATTTGCTGTCGCGGCTGAGCGACGCTCAGTTAGAGGACGCATTTCGCGCAGCAAACTATAGCTCAGAGGAAGTCAGTATGTTGGCGAAAGCGGTTCGCAAGAGGATCAACGACTTGACGAATCTCCAAAGAAGCACAAACTGAGTTGCTCAATTTGTGCTTTTTTGTGCCTCTTTCTGGCTTGTAACTTTTTTCTCGAAATCAACCCCATTCGCAGTTTTATGAAAGCAGGGTGACGACCTCACCAGACTTTGCCGCCGACGCCGCACTGAGGTGATAAGGTTTGGTGCTGCCGCCGCTCGCAGGGTAAGACCGGGCCTTGTCAAGGCAGGGGTGATTACCGCTCTTACCCTGTTTACTTACCTCGACACGTCGACGCTCCGTAGTGAATCACCTTCACGCTTTCCAGCGTCACGAGACCGTCCCCGATCAAGCCGTCCAGAGTTGGCAGGAACGCTTCTATTTTTTCGAGACTGTCGACGATCTCAACTACCATCGGCAAGTCTTCGGACAACCGCAGGATCTTGGCTGTATGCAGGATGCTGTGTTTGCCGAAACCCATCACGCCGCGCAGCACGGTAGCCCCGGCAAGTCCAGCTTCACGCGCTTTCAACACGATTACTTCGTAGAGCGGTTTGTGGCCTACCTTGTCACTCTCGCCGATAAAAATTCTAAGCAGATAACCTTCTTCTGGAATGGTCATGCGATTACCTTTGCCAAGCTATAACCTAGCCACACGAGCGCGACACCCAACAGGTTGGAAGCCGCAACATTGAGCAGCGCGAGGAACAGTTCGCCGTCGCGCAAGAGTGTGAACGTTTGCAAGCCATAGGATGAAAATGTCGTGAAGCCGCCGAGCAATCCGATGAAAACGGCAGTCCTGAAAGCCGGACTAACGAGAGCGCGGTCATAGAACAAGTAGAACAGAAAGCCGATCGCGAAGCACCCGATCAAGTTGACGATCAACGTGCCGTACGGGAATGTCTCACCGTAGCGCCTGGCGATGATGCCCGAGAGCCAGTACCTCAACAACGTACCGGTGAAACCTGCAAACCCGATTGTAAGGAGTCGTGATAGTAGGTTCATCTGCCACAGATTACACGGATTAAAGACGGATTGGTGCGGACAAAGTCGGAAAGCGCGTCGAAATGTGACGTGCTCGTTTGACTCCGCGGCAGCATGACCGCATAATGCCCCGCGGTCAATCCTTTCCCCTCCCGGCACTTTCCCCAACAGATTCG
>DASSEB010000437.1:0-21760 GCA_035696765.1 Pyrinomonadaceae bacterium
TGGTCACGTCCTGCATGAACGTGACGACCGGCAATGACGCGTCAAAATTCTGCTCGATGCTGTGGGCCAATTCGAGTGCGGCAAGCGAGTCCAGGCCGTAGCGAGCGATTGAGACGCCCGCATCAATCTGTGAACGATTTAAACCAAGCATCGACGCAAGTTTCACAGCAATCCACTCTTTGATCGCTTCGTAACCGGCGGCAGGAACGGCAATAGCGGCTTCAGGCTCAATTGAGGATTCGGCAAGCTCCCAACTGAGTACGATATCCAGCTTGCCTTTGGCGAAGGCGTTCTTCATCGCCTGCCGCCGGATCTTCCCGCTGGACGTTTTTAATATCGTGCCCGGTTTGATCAGCGCGACGGCATAAAGTTGCAGGTCGTGTTCCTCCGCCAGTACCTTGCGAATGTTGTCGATAGCAGTGGCTGGGTCATTAGCACGGTAATCCTTGCTAACTTCGTGAACTACGATCAACCGCTCTTCGCCGTTAATGTCGAGAGAGAAAACCGCGCCCTCTCCAGGCCGCAGAGACGGATCACAAACGCCAACGGAGTGTTCGATGTCCTCGGGATAACAGTTGCGGCCGCGAATGATGATGAGGTCCTTGAGACGGCCAGTGATGAACAGTTGGTCACTGTGGATAAACCCAAGGTCGCCCGTGCGCAAGTAAGGTCCGTCACCCGTATCGGCAAGAGACGCCTGAAATATTCGCCTCGTCTCGCCAGGATTATTCCAATACCCTTGCGCCACGCTCGCACTCGAGATCCAGATCTCACCAACCCGATCCGGGCCGCATTCCAGCAACGTTTCCGGATCGACAATCCTGAGCTGCTGTTCTCCCGATCCCGTGCCACAACTGACAAGCCTCCGCCCGTCCTGATCGTTGGTGGCCGCGACATCCTTTTGCTCAAGTGAACTGCGCTTGAAGGCGCCGACTTCAGGAGCTGTTTCCCTGGGACCCCCGGAAACGAACAACGTCGCCTCCGCCAGACCATAACAAGGGAAGAATGCGCGCCGCTGAAATCCGCAAGGCTCGAACGCGGCACAAAAGCGATCGAGTGTTTCCGGTCGTACAGGCTCAGCGCCGTTGAATGCCACTGTCCAACTGCTGAGATCGAGTGCCTCACGTTGCGCGGGACTGATCTTTCGAACACAGAAATCGTAAGCGAAGTTAGGACCGCCACTAGTCGTCGCGCGATATTTCGAAATCGCCTCGAGCCAACGAAACGGCCTTTGCAGAAACGACATCGGCGAGAGCAAAACACATGGAGCGCCGACGTACAGCGGTTGCAGCACATTGCCAATCAGACCCATGTCGTGAAACAGCGGCAACCATCCGACGATGATCGACTGCTCAGTCTGCCCGAAACCTCGCTGAATCATCTCTTCGTTATGAAGCAGGTTTCCGTGCGTGATCATCACGCCTTTCGGACTCGCCGTTGAGCCGGACGTGTACTGGAGGAACGCGAGAGTTTCACCGTTGACGGCCGGTTCCTTCCACTGTGTGGCCCACGAGTCGCTGATGGAATCGACCGCCAGCCATTGCAGCATGTTCAGAGCAGCGTTCTCGGTTAGCCAGCGTTCGATCTGCGACAGGATGGCTTGCGTCGTCAGCACAATGACGGGCTGAGCGTCCTGGATCACCGCGGCCAATCTTTCGAGATTGCGATTCTGGCGTGGCGGGTAGGCAGGAACGGCGACAGCTTCCGCATAAAGGCAGCCAAAGAAAGCGGCGATATAGTCGAGGCCTGGCGGGAAAAGAAGCAGCACGCGCTGGCGTGAGGCACCAGCGCTTTGCAGTCGAGCCCCGATGGCGCAGGCGCGCTGGTCCAACTCTGCGAACGTTAGACTGCTTTCCGCCGCCGGCCCGTCTGGAAGAAACGTGTAGAGATTTCTGTCCGCATAGGTCTGAGCTCTCGAGCGCAAAAGCTCGACGATGCTCGTCCACTGCGAACGAAAGCGAGAGATATCTCCGCTGTACGCCAGGGTAGCGTCCATTTCTTAGTCCAGCTTGAAAAACTTATGGCGTCGGGAAGGTAAGAGAGTTACGCAGCGCTCTGTGCTTTTTCAGCGGGTTGCGCAATGAGGTCCAGGCTGTCCGGAACGACGAACCTGAGTTGTGTGTTGCAGAAGTCTTTCCATTGGTCGGTGACTTTATCGAAGATCACGTCTTCATCGGCCCACATTGACTTCGTAACTTTGTAGTCCTGATGCAGGAAGACGACGTCCGTGTCGGCGAGCTCTTGTGATTCGGGGTTGAGTTTGTTTTCGGACCATTCAGAGTAGCGGCGCAGATCTCCGAGGTGATACGCAGTGCAGTATTTGCGCTCAGCGTCCTGGGCCTCGCCGCTCCTGGCCTGACCTTCGGCATGCCGCAAACGCTTCACGACTTCGGCGTGACCAGCGGCGAGAGCAATCATCTGTGGAGTTCGCAGATCACGTCCCACCGCGAGCGGATCGGCGCCGTGTTGCAGCAGCAGCTCGACGACCGCGAGATGACCTCTGCCTGCGGCCCAGTTGAGAGGAGTCCAACCCTGTTTGTCCTGCTGGTTGACGTCCGCTCCAGATTCGATCAGTTCCTTAACTGATTCGGTGTTGCCGGATTTCACCGCCTCGATTAGTTCCATCTGACTCATGATTTGTCCTCCATCACTTTGCTGTTCTATGCAAGCAGTTGCTCCACTCGATCCGATAATGTCGCGATACTCGGAAATTCATACACGTCGCCGAGCTTGACCTCCGCATGCAACTCTTCACGCATTCGACGCAGCAACCGAATTGCTGTCATCGAGTCGCCGCCCAGCTCAAAGAAGTTTGCCTGCAGATCGATGGCGTCAACGGCCAGCAATTCTTCCCATATCGCCGAAAGCCGCTGCTGAACCGTCAACGAGTTCCCATTAACTGCTCGAGCGATCTGGCGATTTTCAGTTGTCTCAAACAGAGATTCGAGTTTGACGCGATCGACTTTGCCGTTGACAGTCAGCGGCAGTTTGTCCAGACGTGAAAACTGAATCAACGACAACATCTGCGGAAGCAGCCGCTCCTGCGCAAACACTCTTACTTCCTTTTCGGTGACTGCCGCATCGACGGCAGTGAAGTAACAGATGATCGCAGCCAGCCCATCGGCGTCGATATGGTTCGACATTCCCGGCACGACCGCGGCCACGTCGCGAATACCCGGATGCTCCGAGAGAATGCTCTCTATCTCGTCAAGCTCAATGCGGTATCCTCGAATCTTGACTTGACGATCCTTACGTCCTATCAACTCGAGATTTCCATCGCTGAGCCATCGTCCCAAGTCTCCAGTCCGGTACGCTCGTCTCTGTTTTCCCTCGTAAGAAATGCGGCAGAACGGACGATGAGAGATCTGCTCGCCTGAGTGATAACCACGCGCGAGCCACTCAGAGAGGATAACGATTTCCCCGATCTCTCCCGGCCCGCTCGGCTCGTCGTTGTCATCCAGGATTAGTACGTCTGCGCCCTCGATTGGCTTGCCGACAGGCACGTTCACCGAATCCGGACACTTCGTTTCCGGAATCGGATAAAAGAGCTTGACTACCGTCGACTCGGTTGGGCCATACAGATTGAATAAGGATATCGAATCGCCAAAACGCTCGCGCCAACTGATCACGTCATGCCAGCGCAACATGTCTCCCGAAATGAGGACGGCTCGCATTGACTGTAGAGCTCGACCATCGTCGGGGAGTCGCAAGAGCGCCCGCAACAAGGTGGGCACGCAGCACATCACCGTAATGTTGCTCTCGTGGATCCATTCAAGAAATTTTTTCGGATCAATTACGGTCGTGCGATCGGCAATACAAACGCGCGCTCCGCAAATCAGCGGCACCAACAACTCTTTCAGAGAAAAATCGAACGATAGTGGCGCGGTCTGGCTGAATGTGTCAGTTTCGGATACTGAAAATTCTTTAGCTTGCCATCGCAGGTAGTGAACCAGGCTCTTGTGACTTCCCTTCACTCCTTTGGGACGTCCCTCGGAGCCGGAGGTGTAGATAACGTAACAATCGTCCGGGTAAGCGGACAGCTCAGTAGTAATGCTCGAACTCAGATTATCTAAATGAATGTTCGTCGCCGAGTGGCCGTTGGACCGTTTATCGCCCGCGATGATTGGCGGCGTGGAATTGCCGTTCATCTTCGACACGGCTTCGACAAGCAAAGGCTTGAGTGAGGCTTCGGTGATTATGATGTGCGGCGCCGAATCTTTGATCACCCACTCCAACATCTTCAGCGGCGTTTTAGGATTAATCGGAACAACGATTCCACCCGCGTTCCAGATGCCGAGAAGAGTGGGAAGTGTGGTTAAAGATCGGTGTTGAAAAATTCCTACGGCTCCGCCTGATCGCAGTCCCGAATTTCTGAGCCCGCGGCTGATGTCGAGCGCCTGGCTCTTCAGCTCGCAATAACTCAGTCGAGCGCCGTTGTGTTCGACGGCGACTGCGTGCGGAGTTCTACTTACCTGATCAAAGATCAGTTGCTCAACTCTGTTCATAACCACGGGCGATTCAGAAGCTGGACGCCAGCCTCAAAGGATGAACACGATTAGCAGGATTGATAGGATCTGATTTCTACTCGTACCGGAGCGCCTGCAGCGGATCGACCTTCATCGCGCGACGCGCCGGGACGATGCACGCCAGGACGGCAACGAACACCACCACTAAAGATATAACGGCAAAGGTCAACGGGTCAGTCGCGGTGACGCCGAACAGCAGCTTCTGTAGAAAGCGCGTCAAGCCATACGCGGCGAAAAGGCCAAGCGCCACTCCTATCAGGGCGAGTTTCATTCCGTGACCTAAGACCAGTCGCATAATGTCACTGCGTTGCGCGCCCAGAGCGAGACGAATGCCAAACTCCTGCGTCCGCTGACCAACCAGATATGAAATCACGCCATAAAGCCCGATACTCGCTAACAGCAGCGCCACGACCGCAAAGATGTCGAATAGCGTGGTAGAGAACTGGAAATTTTTAAGCTGGTTACCAATCACCTCTTTCATCGTCCGAGGTTTGGCAATTACATTCTGAGTGCTGTGCTTGTATATGACGTTACGGATTGCATCGAACGGGATTGGCTGTCCCTCGTCAACTCCGATCAGCACAGTCAAATCATACGAACGGTTGTCTAACTGTACGAACGGTTCGTAAAGTTGAGCTTGAAGCTCGTTCGTTTCGTCCGCATCGATACTCCACTGCTTTACGTGCCCGACCACGCCGACGATGGTCTGTGGTTTTTTGTCACCCTGTTGAATGTGCTTGCCGAGAGGGTCTGTGTCGCCAAAGTACTTGTGGGCCAGTACCTCGTCGATTATGGCGACGTGTTCCGCTCGTTCATCATCCTGCTCGGTGAAGTAACGACCCCGCTTGAGTGGTATACCCATGGCGGTGAAGTAGTCGGGTTCGATCCGGTAAGTCAGCGCCCAGTGCATTTCGCTTTGACTTTCAGGTTTGGTCTCGTGGTCGGGAATGAAAAACGTGATGTCGTTCTCTGCCACGAGCGGAAATGCGCCGCCTGAGAATGAAACGTAGCGGACGCCTGGCACCGCTTTGATTTGACTGCGGAGGTCGCGGACAACTTCGCGTGTTTCGTCGCCGTCGCCACGGGCCTTCATTTCCGGAGGCAGGCTGAAATTGAAAGTAAGCAGGTTGTCACCGGTACGATATCCGGGATCAACGTTCCAAAGAGCGGACAAGCTGCGAATCATCAGTCCCGCTCCGATCAGCAGGACCACCGCTAGTCCCACTTCAACGGCGACCATCACGCCCTGTGCCCGTCCGCGTGTGCTTCCTGTTCGACGCTCACCTTCCTTCAGTGTTTCTGACAAGCTCCATCCCGAGAGTTTGAGGGCGGGAGCAACTCCAGACACAATGCCGGCGAATACTGAAGTTACGGTCGCGAAAATCAACACCCGCGAATCCACTCCAACCTCTGCCGAGCGTGGCACGGAAGACGGAAATACCGCCAACGCGGCCTTTGTACCCCAAGCCGCAAAGAGCAATCCCAACGTGCCCCCGGTTATAGCGAACAGCATGCTGTCAACAAGCGACTGCCGTAACAAACGCCACTTGCCCGCACCCAGCGCCGCGCGAATTGCATATTCACGGGTTCGGCCCATCGAACGCGCGAGCAGAAGGTTGCCGACATTCACACATGCGATCAGCAGCACAAACCCGACTGCTCCAAGCAACATCCAGAGGATCGTTCCAATGTCACCGACGATCAGGCCTTTAAGTGAGTCGAGCTTCGCGCCCTGAGCTCTGTTGGTGGCGGGGTAAGTGTTCGCAAGATTCTGCATTAAGCGGTTCAAGTCCACGCTCGCCTGGTCAATGCTGACCCCCGGCTTCAGCCGGCCGATGCCGCGAAGTCCTAAACCAGCACTGCGACTCTTCAATGAGCGAATACCCAACTGGCCGATTGGCTGATACACATCAAAGTTGCCGAAGGTAAAGTCCTTCGGCAGCACACCGATAATCTGGTACATCTTGTCGTCGAGATTTACCATTTTCCCGATAATGTCCGGTGCACTACCAAACTTGCGCTCCCAAAGTTGTCCGCTAATCACGACGACTGGCTGCGCGCCTTCAAGATCTTCGCCTTCCACAAAAGTGCGTCCCAACTGCGGCTTGACATCAAGCACCTTGAAGTAATCCGCCGAGACTGATCTGGCGTCGAGGCTTTCGGATTCACCCGCGCCTATCAGGCCCAACGTAGTTCTGCGGTGAATGGCCATCGCGGAAAACGTTTGGTTCTCTCTTTGCAGATCAACGAAATTCGGATACGTCAGAGCGCCCCTTTCGAAGTTGGGCTTGCTCTGTGAAATCGAGACGAGTTGCTCCGGATGCGTAAACGGCAGCGGATTGAGGAGCACGCTGTTGACCACTGAGAAGATGGCCACGTTAACGCCGATGCCCAGCGCGAGCGTCAATACGACGATCAGGGTGAAGACCGGGCTCTTCTTAAACATTCTGAGGCTAAGGCGTAAGTCCTGGAGCATTTGTTCACCAATCCTTTTTCGGCGAGTTGTGAGAGCGAAGCGCCAGTTTACCTGATCACAAGTACATCTGTCGCAGCGTTCACGCGCTGTATTGATAATACAGGTTTACTCATCTTTTTCCCGACCATATCAGGATCGAGGTACGTATCCATCAGTTTTGTTCTGAGTAAGATTCCTTTATCAAGCATCCACTTCAGAGTCGTTTGAAACGCATTGTCCCCACCAGTCGCAATGAGCTTCTCCAAACGCTTGACTTCGATGACCGGCTCATTTGCCATCACTTCGAGCACCGCTTTGCATTGTTCCCGGTAGGCCTCGGGTATCTCATATTCAAGCGGGAAGATCGGATCGTCCGGCATTAACGTCCTGGATTCGACTCGGATTGGGACGGCAAATACCAACAACTGGTTTGGTTCCAGTGGCTCGCCGGCCGCAATCACGTTTTCAGTAAGTCCAGTGAAAGGGGTGATCAGTTCCTTATACAGGTCGAATGATTTCTGGCCTCGCTGAAACGACGGTGGAGAAAGTTCATTGGGCAGGCACTCGAGCCAGAGTTGATTCGCGAAGTCTGAAATGCTGAGCGGCTGGCTTTCGTTCCTCGTCACTTTCGTGCACTCGCCCAGAATTGATTCCAGCAGCTCGGCGAACCGCGGTTGTGAGGCGAGCTCTTTCGCATAAGCGGGACATCTTTCGCGGAGCCGCTCCAGAGCATCCTCGTTCTCGAGTAGAAAAACGATCCTGTTGATTGCCTCCCACCAATTGAGCTTGACCCCTGAATCAGTTACGACCGTGCTGATCTGATATCCGGTCTCGCCATGTTTGATAACGTCCTTCAGGCCGCCCCAACTCGTCCCTATAACTGGCGTTCCGCAGGCCATTGCTTCTACCTGAGCGAAGCCGAAATTCTCATCATGATGAAGGGTCAGGTTAACCAGCAGATCGGCGATGGCGTAAAGCTCGCGTAGCTGCGAAGCGCTTTTGCGGCCGATCAAGTGTACCTGGCTCTTATTGATTTGAAGCTGGTCCATCAGCCTCATGAGAGTTGCGGTTACACTAACCGGATACATCCCCAATGCCGTAAATGGAGTGTTGGATGGTTCACCGGCGACCAATAGATGAACGTTGGGCACGAGATCCTGAAGCACGCTGAAAATCCTGAGTAGCGTGTGCAAATTCTTTTCGATCGTGATGCGTCCGGAATACAGCAGGATCTTGTCATCTTGCTGAAAACCCATCTCCGCTTTGATCGATTGTCTTTGTTGCTCCTCGACGGGGTAAAAGGTTGATTCGTCAAACGCAAACGGGATTTTTCGTATGCGAGCATTTCCGAAAAATTTTTCGGTGATCTCAACGTCGCCGTCGCAATTACCAACGAGGATATCGGTGGACTTTAGATAGCGGGACCACAGCGCCATCTCGGCCGCGCCCCTGGACATCGTGCCCATCAGGAAACCGACGTACGGAGGCTGAGGATCGATCTCGTCTCGGGCGCGAAGTACTCTGTCATCAATTCTGCCCACGACGATGTCACAGTTTCGAAGAAAATCCTGACACAGAGCTTCCTGTTTGCGCCCCAACACGTAGTAATACTCGAGCGGGCGGCGGACAACCTCATGCCGTTGCGCAAGCGTTCGCTCGAGCTCCTGAAACACGCTCGTCACGCTCACCAGCGCGAAGTCTTCGGCAATTACTCCAACCTTCATGTAGTTCGATCTCTCTGATGGTTTGCGTTCGCCACAAAGAAGACAAAAGTCACGGAACTTTCTTTTATGCTTTTTTGTGGCTACTTCAGGTTGAGCGTTGTGAGGACATGGCTACCGCCATTGGAGACGACTGGATCTCCCTTAAGCTGAATCTATTTGCTTGTCCCCCCGGCATAGATGCAATGCCGGTTCTGGCGCGTAAGCTCTCATGGAGAGAGATAGACGCGACCAGTTATCTACGAAAAATATTCCGCAACTGGGCTAGGTGATTATTGTCAAGATTTGGGAGGGTGCGCAGTATTCCATTACAGCGACTGCGTGTCAATACCTTATCCGAACAAAGTGGCAGCAGAGATTGCAAAATGAATATTAGTTTATTACGTCGAAAACTCTCTTGAAGGTGTCATTAGCAACATCGTTTGCGTCGCTGTCGCAATCGCACTTTCGCTGAACGGTAACGTCGATGGCGCGACGTTACGCCATTCGTCAAGTTGATCCTGACGATGCACGCTTGCCGGATCACCCGATTGTCCAAGCGGCAAGCAGAGCCGCGTTGAGTCCCAATCGCTCAAGTCTGCGATGAAACGCATGGAAACTTTTGGGCCCGCGTTGACTGTCGGCATGGAGCCCCCGGTGTTTTGCGGGAACGTCGTGGTTGCGAACGGCGATCCGGCGGACGGGATTCTTTCAAGCGGATGGGGAAAGCGAACCTGTGCGAGTCTACCCCACGTCCATTCTCTTCTGTCGGCGCCGAACTGAGTTGAGAGCACACTTACCGCCTCTCGATAACAGGCGAGAAGAAGAGACTCGTAGGAAGTAAATCCTTCGGGCAGCCATGCTGTCGGACGTTCAGTGATCAGTTGGTCCAGGAACGTTGCCTCATTTCGCCATTCGTAAAACTGCGCCAGTTCCGGGCCGAGTGCGGCCTCGAGAATGTGACGACGAAACGACTTGCGCATCTCGGTGATGAGTGGCAAAACCGTGGACTCGGAACTTGAATACGCCTCCCACCCATCCAACATTTCAGCCATTTCATGCCATTCCTCGGACGAGTTGACGAACGGAGCTGCGAGCTTGACTAGCTCATTTGCGAAGATGGCGTCCGGGTATGAATACGTGTCAGCCTGGATGGAGAGAAATTCGTCGACGTTAAACTTTCGTTTCGCTTGTAACCGGTCGTAAATCCGGCGAGCGCGATACGGCACTCTCCAATTCGCTGTAAGATGATGCGCATAATCATCGCGGACGATCCGCTGGTTCGCCATGATGACGGTTCGCGAAGGTGGATCGAACGCGTGCGGCAATTCCTCGAACGGGATAAATCCGAGCCATTCGCCGTCGTCGGTTGCGCCATGGTAAGGCAAGCTGCCGTCTCCCGTTCGTCTGATGGGAATGCGACCGGCACTGTGAAAGCCGATATGGCCGGCGACGTCAGCGTAAGTGAAGTTCTGAGGTGGACCACCGTAACCGCTCAACGCAGTAACAAAATCGTCCCAGTTGCGCGCGCGATTCAGTCCGATAAATGTATCGAGATCGATAATCTCAGTATCGAGAGCAGTCCAGCGCAGCGCGACTCCGGTCGAACCCTTTTCGATAATAATCGGGCCATGGCGCGTAACCTTGATATCGATGTTGACCCGTTCGGTTTCATCGGCCGACTTGCGGACCGAGATCTCTTCCCTTTTTACTTCGGCGCGCTGCAAACCGGAGGGTGTGTTATACGAGCATGGGTCGTTCTCATCAAATTGCTCGATGTAAAGATCCTGAACGTCCGGGCATAGATTAGTGATTCCCCACGCGATCCATTGATTATGCCCGATCATCACGCCCGGAACTCCCGGAACAGAGACTCCGCCAACGCGTAAATCACCCGCGCTCAAATTCACAATGTGCCAGATGGATGGAGACGTTGGCGGCAAGTGCGGATCGCTGGCTAGCATCGGCTTTCCTGAAACAGTTCGCTCGCCGCTGACGACCCAACTGTTGCTTCCGACTTGCCCGTCGCCGCCAGTGGCTGCACGAAACGTTCGTAGCATCTTCAATAGTTCAGTCAGAATCGAAGTCTCGAGCTCTGTGAACGTCCGCTGTTCTCGAGTGTGTGAGCGATGACGCGGGTTATGTTTACCAACCACGTCATTACCGGCGGGCATAACATCAATCGGAGAGCTTTCCGGCAGCAGCGCATTGAATTTCTCGCGTGGCAAACCACTCATCAACGCGCGGAGAATATCCGCTTCCGCGGTGAATGAGAGTTTCTCTGCGAAAAGCTTTCCCAGGACCAGGGAGTCAGCCGGAGTCCAGCTCGTGGGTTGATAACGCAAGACCCGGAATTCAAGCGGCAGCGATTCAGCACTGCACTCGTTAATAAACGCATTGACTCCAGTTGCGTAAGATTCGAGCACGTTGCGTGTTGAAAGCGACGCGCGTTCAAGCAGCTTTTCTGCGACGCGTGTAAAGCCATAAATGCGATGAAGCTTGTCTACGTTGAGCGCGTCCGGACCGAGTATTTCCGATAGTTCTCCGCGTGCGGTGCGTCGCAAAAAATCCATCTGCCAGAGCCGATCACTCGCCGTCGCATAGCCTTGCGCCAGGTAAAGATCGTTTTGGTTTGTAGCTTCGATGTATGGAATACCTCGTCCATCGCGCCTGATGGTGACTTTATCGATGAGCGAGGGAATCTCGAGCGAGGCAGTGTTGATGTCTCGCTTAAGTTTTACCGTATCTGAGGACATGATCATTTTCTTGTCCGCTCAGAGAAGCTAAGCTGCGGTGTTGACGGGCTGAGAGGTTAGTTGGCTATGCGCTACGGGCGCAACTGTCGAGCAAAGCTACCGCAAGTAGAGCGGAGGACTCTACTTTGAACCAACTGGTATTTACCGCTCTCATCAAAGCGGATTAGACCCGCTCCGACGATTTACTACAGCGAGGTGACAACAGTGCTAAAACGTGTGTATCGAACCCATGAGCGAGCCACGCCACAGCACATCGTTTCAAGATGATTTGATGATTAATTCAAGAACCCGCCAGCGGCGAATTCATCTCAACAGGGAGTGTTGGGGGAAGTGAGTCGGATCACTGAAACTCAGTCTGTTGATTTAGCGCGAGGCGCAGTCTATACAGATGCGTTGGACGTGTCAATACATATAAAAAAACTGCAAACGAATTATCTTCAAAAAAATTTTCATTGAAACTTTAGTTTGACAGGAGTATTTTCCCACCACTCCCTGCCCGGCAAAAGAGAATCGTTCTCACGTCAACCCGGCGAATTTTTAAAGGAGTTGTCTTTCGGCTCGGGCAGATCATCTCAACCAGGGTCGACAGCAAAGCAGGTCACATCATGTACACATCCCCTGCGGTTAAATCGTTGGAACGAGTTACAACTCTAACTACATGCGACGCAAACCTCGTTAGGGACGCACTCAAGGAGCACGGTGCCCTCGTTGTCAGGGCCGCGGCCAGTCTCAGCGATTTCGAAGCACTGAGCAATCATCTGATGACGCCGATGGTCCATCACAGCACCAGCACTGCGATTGAAAGAGACGTCGTCAATGCTGACCGAACGACGTCCACCGTCAACAAAGGAATGGATTACATACCACTGCATCGCGAGGGATCGTACGCACCCGGCTGCCCCGACATGTTGATGCTCTATTGCGTGAAGCCCGCTGACGCCGGAGGACAAACGACGTTGTGCGATGGCGTCGAGCTACTGAATTCCCTTCCCTTGCGAATTCGAAATTTCGTCGATGACGCTGTGGTGAAGTGGAGCTGGAGTGCTACTCCGGAACGTTGGATGGCGACCCTTGGAGTTGATTCGAAGGATGCGGCGGTTGCCAAGTTGAACAAAATCAAGCTGACACTCCCAGCGTGGGAAAAGCTCGATGTGAACTTTAACGGCGACACATTGGATGGCGTATTTCAGACGCGGTGCGTGATCCCAACCAGGTGGGGCAATAAGCGATCGTTTTGTAATTCCCTGCTGATTTACCATTACCGTGCGGCAACAGACTATTACCCGAAGACTCTGTACACGCCGAGTTTGGATGACGGCTCGCCGTTCCCGGCAGAGTTATTGGAGGAAATAGCTGAATACGCCGAGGCCAGGACGCACAGCGTGTCGTGGGAAGAAAAGGATATTCTCCTGTTTGATAATTCGAGATACATGCATGGCCGCACCGGTTTCACCGATAGCAACAGAAGAATTCTCGTCCGCATGGGGCATGTAAAACCAGAAGGGCCAAAGATCAGGATATCTGAGTACGATCCGGATTTGGTCAATGAGATTGTCAATTTCAGACGCGAAACATACGCCAATAGCGGTAGAGATCAGTCTCAGCTCAATGACTGGAGCAGCGACGACCTCGATCGAACGGCGACCCACGTTGTCATGTACGACGATCAGGAGAAGATCATCGGAGTCGTTCGAATCATTGATGGCGAAGTGTGGTCGATCGAGCCGTATTTTGACTTCGAGTACGACAAGTTGAACGGAGTGGAATTCGGCAGGCTCGCGATTTCACAACCGTCGTTCCAGGGCAAGCGAGTTTTGGCTGAGTTGATCAAAGCCGCCTGTAGACACTGCGAGGCCCGCGGTAGAACTCATTTTTACGGCTTTGTGATTTCCAGACTCAGAAAGGAGCTCCAGCGATTGCGTGTGCCATTCGAGGTGCTTTCGCCAGAGCTGGCGCCGATGGGCGAGGACTGTTTCCTCATTCGATTTAGCGTTGACGAACTGATTCGGTTTTAGCTTTCACGCAAGCGGCACCTGGACAGTGATGTGATTGTGTGCACGTGTGAAAATTTCGAACCGCAAAGCCTCACCTCGACAGCATCCATGTTGAGCATGGTGGTTTTCCCACCAACTTCTCGCGTTAGTTAATGGAGACCAACGTGGTCTCCCCTTCAATGGCTCGGATTAGCCAGTGCCCGAGTGCGCCTCATTAAGATACCGGCGTAAGCCATCTTGAAGTAGCTAGAGTTTGGACCGTACAGGTCTGCATCCACGCTTGTGCATGGGAGCGGGCGTGGTGACCCCACCAAATACTCCCAGTTAAAAGGAGAATACTCATGCAATCAATCGGTAAGTTTAGCCTCAGAAATCAAGGCGGTTTTGTTACCAAACTTCAATGCGTGTATTGGGACGAGAACGGAAACAAAGTTCACTGCGACGGCACCGGTACCTTCCCTATCGGCCAATGCGAATCGCTGGACCCAGGCAAGGCAAACCCGCCTGTGCCGAATGGATCTCCTATCTCGGTCTACGCCTTCGTGGTGTGGGGCGACGATAACACTGGCAGCCAGATGTTCACGTACCAGAGCGGCAATTCGACTGTCGCGAACTACGTAATCACCGGGACCACACTCGACAATCAGTTGGGCGTAACTAGCATCGGTCCGAATACCTGTTCCTGATCAACAGCAAACACAGGCAACTCCGTCAACGAAGGACGCGGGTTTTTAGAGGCTGGTGCCGGGGAGCCCGACGTAGCCGCCGGCGCCAGTCTCTGCCTGCTCTCGAATTCGTCTGGGGAGCGATGCCAACGTTTAAAGGAGAAACCCATGCAATCCATCGGTAAGTTTAGCCTCGCAGATCAAGCAGGTTTCAATGTCAGACTTCAATGCGTGTACTGGGATGAGAATGGAAACAGGATCCAATGCCAGGGTACTGATAGTTACCCGCTCGGGCAGAGTCGATCGCTCGCGCCCTGCAACGCTAACCCACCCGTTCCGGACGGATCTAACGTAGCTTTGTTCGCCGACGTCGTTGGTGGTAACAGCCAGATCGGCTCCCCGATGTTCATCTACCAGCAGAACAGCGCGATCGAAGCGAGCTATGTCATTACGGGAACCACACTCAACAACACTCTCAAGTTAACTAACGTCGGCGTGCCGCCATGGAACAACTGGTCCGAAAACATCGTCCATTCTTTTTCCGGCACCGATGCTTACTACGTTCCCACCAACCTCTCTCAACTTCAGACCATTGTGAAAGCCGCCGCAGCGACCAGTGGAGTGACGCTACGAACATCCGGGCAGCGCCATTCACAACCGCCGTTAGTCGCGGCTGACAATCGCACAGCTCCCACGACGCCGCCGCCCACCTGGCTCGTCGACCTTTCGTGTTATGCAGATCTTGGTCCAAATGGTGATCAGCGCATCGTGCTGGATGCGGCAAACCTAAAGGTCACAGTGAATACCGGCGTTCGCGAGGATGAGTTGGATGCGTTCCTGACCGCTAACAACCTGATGCTTCGAACTGTCACCGCGGGTGGTTTCTTCAGCCTCGGCGGAATGACGGCTGTTGACGTGCATGGTGCGACTGTGGACGCACCCATTTTCGCCGAGACTGCCTCAGCCTTCACAGTCGTCGGCCCGGATGGTGTTGCGACGATGGTGGACCAGAACTCACCCGTCGTAGGTTCATGGAAGCCGATGCAGTTCGCGCGTGTCTCACTCGGTGCTCTGGGAATCGTGACCTCGGTAACGTTGGATGTGATGCCGCGGCCCTGGGCCACCACGCTAGCACCGAGCAGGAAAAACTACACGTTGGACCAGAACCAGTTTATCGCTCTCTTCAAGACCTTGCTTGCGATACCGAATTCACGTGTAGAGACTTTCTTCAATCCTTATTCCAGCGCATACCTTACGTTGTCGTGGGACGTCGATGCGTCTCCATCGACGAAGACACCCAACAGCACGTCTACAGTCCCGACCGCATGCACGCTTGCCGGCCATGACGAATTCGGTGCGCCTAATGAAGGAGCGATTCTCGAGCCCATCGCGGAATCCGCCGGAATCGCGGCGCAGGAATCTCGCTCAAGGGTCCTTGCGTCGCTCGTTATGGACGCAGCATTCAGTACTGTCGAGAAGTTGTTCGACACCGCCGCGGGGAATTATTCGGATATGTGGCTGACGCAGGCCGCGCGTGTGATGTTTATGTCGTATTTCATTGAACTGCCGGCGGCTGACGATGCCGGGCTGAACCGGGTCTGGCAGGGATTAAATGCGGTGGTAAATCGTCTCAACAGCTCAACCGACTTCCTGCTTGTTGGTCCAATAGAGTTTCGTTTCGTGCGCGGCGGCGACAGTGCATTGGCGGGGACGTACACCGCAAACGCCAATTCGACTTTCGTCAATCTGGATCTCATCGCATTCGTGAAGGCGACGGAGGCGTCTGCTTACCCGGCGACGTTGTTGAGTTTCTTCGCCGACATAGAGCGGGCGTGGGTCGCGCTTGGTGGAATGCCGCACAACGGCAAGATGTATGGCTTCTACGATCCTGCGGGTGCACCGGGATCTTACACCGCGCCGTTCAACCCGGCCTTCCTTGGAAACCTGGTGACGCGACGCAGCGATCGGGTTCAGGCCTTCGACGCTTATCGGAAGGGACGCGATCCCGGCGGAGTTTTTTGCAATCAGTTTGTGGCGGCGTTACTGGGCCACCCGCCGAAGTAAACGCGCACGGGTTTGCGTCAAAATTGAATTCAGTGTCGACAGCGCCGAAGGCGCTACGCTCAAGCGCTGTCCCAAACCCCACCCAGGCTTTACGCCTCGCCCGTTCGCAGGCTGATTGTTTTTCCACAAACCGGGAAAAAATGCTCTTGATTTTCGACTGCCCACGGGAGTATAAACCGCGCGTAATCCACAAGGGTTGACTCACGAGCAGCGCTCAGGTCCTCGCATCTTTCCGTTTTTCATCTTTGATTAAGGGCAAACTCAGAGCCTGGAGAAACTCCCATGAACCCCACCCGATTGTTCGCTGTTCTTTTAATCGTACTGCTTGGGCTTCTGGTTTATTTTACGTATCCTTTACCCCACCATTTAATCTTCATTGGTGTGTTAGTTTCGGCCATAGGCATACTCTGGCTCGTTCTGGCACCACGAATTGAGAATCACTCCTGGAAGGAGTTTCTCAGAGACATCGGAATGGCCTGTGTCGTCGCGGTGATTGTGACTCTGATCTACGAAGCCGGCACTCGCAGTGTCGAGAGACGGGAAACCGTGCTCAAAGGAATCGGTACGGCCATGGCTGTGTTCATAGGCGAGAACGGCTGGAAGGACGTGGAACAGGAAATCTTGCGAGGTAAAAGGATCCGTCGAAACGTTGAGATTGAATTCAAGATATCTCGTAAGGCCCGCCTCTCGACTGGTAAATACATCACCGCTCCGCCGGGCGAGGTTATTCTCTGGATGAAGTATAAGTACGACCTCTACGCGATTGATTCGGCTGCTACTTCTGAACCCGTTCAACACGAGTTGAGTTATGAAATGTGGAATCCGGACCTGGAGATTCCGCGATTTGAAAAAGTGACGCTGATTCGAAATAACGGTGAGAAAGAGGATCCGTGGGAAGGTGAGAGATTAGCGAGAATTTGTAAAGATGGATCCGTTGTTTTGGCGCCGGAGATTCTTAAACTTCCGCCCCCCAAGATGAATCAGCCGGTCACAATAGTTTCGGAGCGCTATGAGCTAATGTCTGCGCCCGGGTCATACAATTTGGTAATGCCGGAACTGACCGTGCGACCGGATGGGTCCACCGATCCAACCATCAAAGTAGCTGTCACCGAAGTTCCTCCGGACCTCGAGTTTGATCTCAATACCTACTACGCCGCACATAAATTTAGTCCGGCTGGTGATAAGCATGATTCATTCGTATACGACAACCTGGTATTGCCCGGACAGGGTTTCTCTCTCATTCTGAGATCAAAACCCAGGGCAAGCATGGGAGCACCCATCACGACGCAGTGATTGAACGGGTACTTAGACACTAATGCCAAAGTTGAAAACAAAATTGCGCTTCGATGTTGCCGTCAAGAAGAGCAACATCGACGGCCTGGGAGCGTTCGCGGTTGGTCCCGTCCCGGCGCGACGCAAGATCGGAGAATTCGAGGGAGAACGAATTAGCCGAAAAGAGGCTCGCAAACGCGCTGCGCGCCGGCAGCGCATAGCAATCGTCGAACTCGATAATCGCACCGCGATTGACGGATCGCGGTGCGGAAACAAGACAAGGTTTGTTAACCACTCCTGTAATCCGAATACCTACATCCGCATTCACAACGGGCGAATCGAGTTGTATGCATTACGAGATATCGTGAAGGGCGAAGAGCTAACTTGTCATTACGGTGACACACATCACGAGGGCAGACGTCCTTGCACTTGTAACAGCACAAACTGCCGTGGCTTTCTCTAATCTCTCAAAGAAGATGACGCGCATTCCTAAACTGGCTTGCCTGTTTCTGGTGTTCGTTGTCATATCGCCATTCGGATGCGTGCCGCCAAGCGAACCGTTTGTCATTGCGCTAAGCGACGGTATTCGCACCATCGATCCACTGGGCTCACCGGCCGTGGACGCAGCCAGCGAGCGCGTGCGAGTCTTGATGTTTAATTCCCTCGTTAGAAAGAACGACAACTCTGATTACACCGGCGAGCTGGCATCAGACATCAAGCGATCTCCCGACAATTTAACCTATACGTTTAGTCTTCGCGACGGCATAAAGTTTCATGACGGACGCACCTTCACCTCGGCAGATGCGAAGTACACGCTGGACCTCGTTCTCGCCAAAAATTTTGGGAAATCAGCCAGCTTTTACAAAGGACCCGCTAATCAGAGCGAGAGTTACATAAAAACCGTCGAAGCTCCCGACGCTCATACCCTCGTGATTACGACTTCAGAACCATGGACCGGGCTGCTTAGCAGTTTGATTCCCATCGCAATCATCCCCAAAGACAGTTACCCAACTCAAGCGGACCATCCGATAGGAACAGGCCCGTTCAAGTTCAAAAGCTATGTTAGTTCGCAAGGAGTGCTCGACGTTGAAGCTAACAACGAATATTGGGATGGCCCACCAAAGATTCCGGCTCTGCGAGTGCGCGTGATTGCAGACATGAATGCGCTTCAGGCGGAGCTTCGCTCCGGACGCGTGGACCTTGCGCCGTTGCCTACGAGTTTATCTCCTGAAGCTATCCAGCTTCTCAAGAAGGATCCGAACTTACAGGTACTCCAGTTCAAAGGATCAAACGTCAATTTACTGACATTTAATACAACCCAACCTTTTCTTAAGGACGTTCGCGTGCGGCAGGCAATTGCATTTGCTATCGATCGTGAGAGCATGATCCGCGATCGCATGTTGGACCAGGCAATAATCGCCCACTCAATTCTGCCGGAAGAGTGCTGGGCCTATAGTTCGGGCCAGAAGTATTCCTTCGATCCCGCGACGGCCAAACGGTTGCTGGATGAAGCCGGCCTCAAAGATCCGGATGACAATGGCCCGCAGATGCGATTTGAGGCGCCGTTGGTTTTGAAGGTTTCGGGTAACAGTGTAGCGTCGCGGAATTGTGCGGGCGCAATTCAACGCTATCTGAATGATGTAGGCATACCTGTCAACATCGACATTGCAGACCTGAATACGTTAATCGACGATCTACGCGGCGGGAATTTCGAGATATTCTTTGGGCAGTGGGTAGGCGGCAACCAGGATCCCGTCTTCTACAAGGATCTGGTCGCAACGCATGCGATTCGTAACCGCAGTCAATACGAGAACAATCAACTCGATGCGCTGATCAACGAAGCGGTGAACACCTTCGACCGTGAGAAGGCGAAGACGTTGTACGCACAAATACAGGATATCGTGAGTCGCGACGTGCCGATCTTTCCACTCTGGTATCGGTCGAACATGGCCATCGCAAAGAAACGCGTCGGCAATATCAAAATAGATGCCAGCGGTGACTGGAGCTTCGTCAAGGATTTGACTGTCAGCGACGAATAAATAACGGCAGACTCAAGCTGCCCCTTTTAATGATCGTCCCGCTTTTGTTTCCGAGCTGCCGCCAAGCTCCGGATGAGCTTCGTTACTCCCAGTGCGCCGGCAATTACGACACTTGCTGCAACGAGAGGCTTGCCTATGGCCCACACCTTCCTCGTGGTCGTGCCGTATTGCAACTCGTGCATTCCTCTCCGCTCAAACTGTTCCCAGTTCATCATCGCCTGTCCGGGCCAGTCAACGCCTAAACCTTTCATCAACTCCGGCATCGCGGTTTGCAGAACCGGATGCCCGGGCACGAAGTACACCCGCGGATCATTTTTGTATTGCGGCTTTGCCGAGTCGTCGAAAACCACGTACGGGCCCTCTTTCAAATGCTCCTCGAACTGAGGATCGTCGATCTCGCCAATCATTATCGTCGGAGTGCCTTTTAACCAGATCACTTTCTGCAACTCCCCGCGACGCAACATGCTGTCAAGCACGCTCTTCACGTGTCCGACAGTGCCCGCGACTTCAACGCCTTTCCCGACCAGCAGATTAAGCGGCAAATAGCGGAAACCTTCGTGTCCCGGCCAGGCTTTGATGGCGACCTGCTCCAACGGCGTGCCGACGAACTGAATCGGCTCACGGACACCGAGTCCGCGTTCCTCCGCTTCTCTCGCGAAGTTGAGTTTGCGCCAGTCATGGCCCATGAGCATGCAAATCGCAACATCGGTCGCGACCGGATCAGTCGAAGCAAGGACGCAACCGACCCAGTGAGGTTGGTCTGCAATTGGTCCATCACCTTCGCCGGCGATCAGTGCATCAACAACACACAAGCCCGGACGAGACACCGTCATGATGTCCATGAAACGCGGTATGTGCTCTGCGTCTCCATGGTTGTGATTGCGCCAGTTTTGATTGACGACTCCGACCCAGTTTTTCAAGGCACCGCTGATCGGTTCCAGGTGGTGGTTCTTTGCCTTCGGGACATCGATGATTATGTCGGCTTCGAGCAACGGCACGGGCAAGGACACTTCCTGAAGCACGCGCCCGCCGGGAATCTGCACGACTCGATTCGGCGTGTCGTCGCTGCCCAGATCGATCAACTCTGCCCCTTCACGTTCCGCGACTGCCGCCATTCCCGTGACTTTCATGCACTCGAGTGACGAGAAGAAGCCACCCGACGACTCTGCCACCTGTACTCGTGCAGCACCCGCTTCTTTCGCTAGCCGGATGAGCGCGCCAACCACCAGCGGATCCGTTGTACAACCCTCTTCGGCAGAATAGAAGACGGTTTGGTTTGGCTTGATCAGGACCGTCGCACCCGGCTTCACGAACGTTTGAATTCCACCGAGAAGATCGATGGCTTCGCGAACGAGTCGCAACACTCGGTCTGTAGATCGGTGCTTCTCAGTCGTGTGCGCGATCGCAACTACAGCTCCCTGCTTGTTCATCTATTTCCTCGCTGTTGAATAACCGTTCTGTGAGTTTGCGCCCTGCGGGCCCGGCTCCTTTACGTCGCGGAGCTCGTGTTGCAACAATTTGTGAATCCACGGAAACAACAGGCCGAGTGACAAACCGTAGACCAAATGCGCACCGAGAATTCCCATCGCCGCGACTCCGAGCGCAAGCGGACGTCCCAGCGTCCATTGCAAAACAGTTACCGGTCCGATCATCCAGATCAAAAATCCATAACTGATGCCGAACAGCCAACCACCGCGGGGATCGTTTGCAGCACGGCTGAAGACGCGGCCGTAGATTGCACCCGCGATAACCATCGCCAATGAATGCAAAGCAAGTGTTGTCCAGGAAGACAGTGACAACGCCTGCATGATGCTGGTAAGCGCATCGGACCACCACAACACCAGAACGGCGGGAATCTCAGCTAGAAATCCCGTCACTGCGCCTGCCAGGATCGGTCGCTGCGTTGGACCAGGCGCATTCCCGTGCGCACGCATGTAGGCGATGAATGAAGCGCTTCTTGCCATTGCTTATTGCACTTCCAGTAACTCAGCTCCCGCTGACACAGATTCGTCGCGAAACATCCGGACGAGATGTTTGTAAGCCTGCGCTACCGGACGTGGATCGCGATTCAGATCGTAAAGCCCAACGGGAAAAATGTTTCCGACAGCCTTGCTCAAACCGATGTTCCAATCAACCTGATCCTGCAGGCTATACCAGGTAAAGCCGACCACGGGCACGCCGTTTTGCCGGATCAACTGCACGTTATGCCACTGCCGCCATAACCACGCAGGCGCGTCGTTAGCGTTGGGCGTGTTCGTCTCCGTATGCATCACCGGCCGTTTGTAGCGT
>DASSEB010000438.1:0-26918 GCA_035696765.1 Pyrinomonadaceae bacterium
GTAGATTCGCAAAATACATGAACCTGCCAAAATGACGGACATGCATCTACTCGAACGTGCAGAGTTTTTCGAGCAACTGCAAAATACACACTCCGAAATGTTACGCGGACGTGGCCGCCTCGTGCTCGTGAGTGGCGAAGCCGGCATCGGTAAAACTTCCCTGGTCGAGCAATTTGCCGAAAAGCAAAAGAACGAGTCACGAGTTTTATGGGGCGGCTGCGATGCATTGTTCACACCGCGCCCGCTCGGCCCGATTTACGACATTGCCAGACAGATTCGTGGCGACCTCCTTACCTTGCTCGAAGAGGAAGCTTCGCGCTCCGCGATCTTCGCCGCCGTTTTTGATGAGCTGCAAGATGACCGCTCAACTCTACTGATCATAGAGGACGCTCACTGGGCTGATGAGGCCACTCTCGATCTCCTCAAATTTATCGGTCGACGAATTAACAAACTAAACGCATTGTTGGTTGTCACCTATCGCGATGATGAAGTGCGCGCCGATCATCCGCTTCGGCTCGTGCTCGGAGATCTACCGCGTCAATCAGTTACGCGGATCCGTCTGCCGCCACTTTCCGAAGTCGCAGCCGGTCAGCTTGCGGAACGCGAAGGCAAACACATCGAGGATCTTCACGCTCTCACAGGCGGCAATCCGTTCTTCATCACAGAAGCTCTCGCCAACAATGGACCAGGTGTACCGGTAAATGTAAGCGATGCGGTGCTGTCGCGTGTTGGCCGCTTGTCGGCTGAGGCACGCGAGGTTGTCGAGCTTGTGTCGGTTGTGCCGGCAAAAGCTGAGCTGTGGTTGCTTGATGACACCATAAAACCTGAAACCGCCGTGCTCGAAGAATGTCTTAACACGGGAATTCTTTTGCTCGACAACCACCTGATCTCTTTCAGGCATGAGCTCGCGCGCAGAGCTGTTGAAGATTCACTTCCCGCTCTGCGCGCTAAACGTGTGCACGGGCTGGTGCTGAACTCGTTGTTGAAACACGGGCCTGAAAAGCAACTGCCACGCGTAGTTCATCACGCGGCGAAGTCGGGTGAGGCTTCGGTTGTGCTCAAATACGCACCTGTTGCGGCACAACAAGCCGCGGCACTGAACGCACACCGCGAGTCGGCTTCGCACTATAAGACCGCCCTCAACTATCCCGACCTTCTCTCGTCAGAACAAAGAGCCGACTTGCTCGAGCGCCTTTCCTACGAATGTTATGTGACCGGACAAATAAGCGAAGCATGGGAAGCACGCAGGCAAGCACTTGAAGTGTGGCGACAACTGGGTCACACGATTCGTGAGGGCGACAATCTGCGATGGCTGTCACGTTTCGCGTGGTATCTCGGTCGCAAACACGAGGCGGAGGAATGTGGAAACAAGGCAGTCGAGGTTTTGGAAACCCTTCCCGACAGTCAGGAATTGGCCTGGGCCTACAGCAATCGCGCGCAACTGCACATGCTTGCCGGCCAGACAGAGGAAGCGGTCGTTTGGGGATCTCGAGCGATCGAGCTGGCGCAGAAGTTCGGTGCGACCGAAACTCTGGTGCATGCGTTAAATAATGTAGGTATGGCGCAACTGCTCGCGCATGACGAACAAGGCCGAGTCAAGCTCGAAGAAAGTCTACGACTATCGCTAGCTCACAATCTCGAAGAGCACGCCTCACGTGCTTACACAAATCTTTCAGGCTCTGCCTTGATGAACCGCGAGTATTCGCTGGCGCTGCGTTACCTCGACGAAGGTATCGCCTATGCCAACGAATACGATCTCGAGTCGTGCAAACGATATATGACGACGGCAAGGGCTCGTGTGCATTTCGAAGTCGGACAATGGACCACGGCAACAGACGATGCAGCTTTTGTGCTTGAGCACTCTGTTGGCTATAACGTAACGCGTATTCCTGCTCTGACCATTCTGGGCCACGTCCGCGTGCGTCGTGGGGATCCTGATGCTTCGCAGGCGCTTACCGAGGCTTATGAGTTAGCGATGCAGACGAAGGAGTATCAACGCTTCGGTCCCATTACTTCGGCTCGGGCCGAGATGGCCTGGCTCGCAGGCGATCGGGAGCAGGTCCTTGCTGAAGTTCAAGCTATCCTCGAAATGACTGAACACAATGATCCGTGGCTAAATGGCGAGTGTGCGTTCTGGTTGTGGCGCGCGGGCGTCGATCAACCGGTGGAGCATGGCATCGCCGAGCCTTACGCACTGCAAATCTCGGGCAATTGGCGCGCGGCCGCTGATGTCTGGAAGAAAATCGGCTGTCCCTATGAAGCAGCAATGGCTCTGGTTGATGGAGACGAAGCAGCGCAACTTGAAGCACTCGCCGTCTTCGAGGAACTCGGCGCGGGTCCGGCCGCAGAGCGACTCCGGCGCGCTTTACGTGCCACCGGCGTGCGCGGCCTTTCTCGTGGCCCGCGACTTAGTACAAAAGAAAACTCGGCTGGATTGACAGCACGGCAGATGGACGTACTCGCTTTGATGAGCGATGGATGCACTAACGCCGAAATCGCCGACCGCCTGTTTATCTCCTACAAAACCGTCGATCACCACGTTTCTGCCATTCTCGCCAAGCTCGACGCACGCACCCGCGCCGAAGCAGTCTCAATCGCCTTCCAATCCAATCTCATAAAAATAGGGGAGCCATCCTCCGCAAAATAGGGAATACCCCCGATGCGGGGCTAGCCTGAAATTCACTAATCTCTCCGCGGCTTGAATGTGGTCAGGACGTGAGGAGATTGGGTATGCCACGGTATTTAGTTGAACGAACATTCGCCGACGGTATGAATCTGCAAGCTAACGAAGATGGCGCCACGTTTTGTAGCGGTGTTGCTTTGAACAACACTGAAGATAACGTCACCTGGATTCATTCTTACGTAAGCAGCGATCGTCACCGAATGTTTTGTATTTACGATGCGCCTTCGCCGGAAGCTATTCGGCGCACGGCTCTACGCAACAACTTGCCGCTTGACCGTATTACGAAGGTCAGGGTCCTCGATCCGTACTTCCATTACTGACCGGTCCGCGCTTCACGCGCAGCACTGAACCAGCAGTTTTTGAAACGTAAAAACACGCGCTCGGCGCGATGGGAGAGGTCTGTCTTTTTTCGACAACTAAACACTTTGAAAGGAGTAATCATGAAAATTCGCACACTGATTCTTTTGTTGATTGTAGCAACACTGACCAGCATGGCAGCGACAGTCAGTCCACGCGCTGCGCGCCTTAGCGCGCAATCGTCAGCAACGGCAACGACGATACCGATGCTGTCCGGTACCAGACAGGCAATCGGCGTTGCGCCGGGCAACCAAACTAACGCAAGCGTAACGTGCAATATCGCCAGTTACACCAACGATGATCTCGAGGGCACATCGTCAATTCACTACTTTGACTTCGCGACCAACACAGACCACGTCGTGCCCGGCAATGGTTTGGACCGGCTCTCAGAAACTGATGGCCGGCAAATCGTCTTCACTCAGCTCAGCGCCACCGGAGACCAGATTGGTGTCTACGACATCGCGTCGCAAACCACGACTTTCATTGGAGGTAATGGGAATTCCGACCCGGCGGTGGGCGGTGATCTGATCGCCTTTCGCCACGGCGAGTTTTCGAGCCTAATCGGAGAGATCTTTGTTTATGATCGCATCTCGCATGTCGTTGTTCCACTGTCGTACAACGACGTGCCGGACTGGTCCCCCGAGGTAAGTCCGGACGGCCACGTTGTGGTATGGAAGACCTGCCAGGTGGACCACGCCGGTTGCAGCATTTACACGTCCGTCCTGAACAGTGAGGGCACGCTTTTCAGGTCACACCTGGTTTCCGGCACGGGCGAAAACGACTCTCCGGATTCGAATGGTCAGCTCATTGTCTATACATCTGCGAGAAATGGCGAGAACGACATCTACTTCCAGACCGTCGCCGGCTCAACCGAAATGCATCTGGCGCTTCCTGGCGATCAACGCGACGTTCGCATTTCCGGCAATCTGCTCGTATTTGAGTCGCAGATCGCGGACAAGTCATACGACGTGTTTGTTTATGACCTGAGCACTGCACGGCTTTATCAGGTTACGAACACTCCTGGCGTCGACGAAACGTTGAGCGATATTGCTGCCGGATGTAATGGCGTCAATCGCATCGTTTACTCGGTGCCCGGGACCTTCGGTGACTTTGAAGTTTACGCCTTCACTTTTCAACTGAGTGAGTCCACCAGCGATCAAGTGAATGATCTCGTTGCTGTTGTTAACAGTTTCAATCTGCACGATGGCACTGAAACCAGTCTCATCTCCAAGCTCCAGGACGCACTCGCGGCCATTAATTCATCCGACACGGCCACCGCGTGCGCTTCACTTACTGCCTTTATCAACGCCGCCCAGGCGCAGTCAGGCAAAAAGTTAACTTCCCAACAAGTCAAGCAACTCGTCGACGCGGCCAATGAAGTCAAAGCCGACCTGGGCTGCCAATAACCCTGAAGGAGAAGCACCAATGAAAAAAGCACTTAACATCATTGCCATAATCGTTGTATTCGCGTTCACAGCCGCTGCACAGAGCGCAAAGCTCACGAGCAAGATGGTCTACCACGGTGGTCCTGTGCTACCAGGAACGCAGAACATCTACACGATCTATTACGGTTGCTGGACCAACAACTGCGGTACTGGCGGCGACACCAGGACCATGGAGCTGATGACAGATTTTATGATCAGCATCGGCAACACACCGTATGCACAGATAAATTCTACCTACACGGATGCGTCCGGCCAGCCGGCGGCCAGCGCGTTCATCTTTGGCGGACTTGTTATGGATGACTCGTACTCGCAAGGCGCCGACCTGGCGCAGGCAGATATTCTGAGTGTGATTTCCAAGCAGGTAAACAGTTTCCAGTTGCCGCAAGACTCGAACGGAATCTACGTGATTGTCGCTTCGGCGGACGTCGCTTCCACCGCAACCGGGTTCTGTACACCCTCGGCTCCGCCATTTCACGGACAAGGCCTGGTGAACGGATCGCCCGTTCGATACATCTTTCTCGGCAATCCGAATCGCTGCCCCACAGTCGCTGGGCCACAGTTCTCGCCTGCGGGACCAACGCCAAACGACAGTTATGCGACGGATGTGATGGTCTCAAACCTCGCGCACGCACTAAATGGTGTGGTGACGAATCCAGCGGGAACTGGTTGGTACGATCGTTATGGTTTGGAGAATGCCGATAAGTGTCAGGACGCCCTGGGCCATCCTGCTTTCGGTCCAACCTACCTGACCGCTAATGGCGCACGCGCGAACGTAAGAATGGGTGGCCGCGATTTTTTGATTCAGCAGAATTGGGTGAACGATCGCAAACCGCGCTGTGCTATGTTCAGGTAACCATGAACCTTCTTGACCAGAAGGTATTTCATTTGTTCGGGCTGCCGGCGGCGATTAGTATCGTGCCGCCGGCAGCTCGAACGCGTTTCAACGAATCACGCCAGACGATTTCGACTCGCGTGACGGAAGGTACACCGCTCAGCTTCCGATAATCTTTCCGGATGGATGGATCGCAAAGGACGTATTGCGAAAGGCCCGTCAGCCTCTTCAGGAGATTTTCGCAGAAGCCAATGACTCAGGCAGTAGTCGATTGTACTGAGTCCCTTCCACCGATTGAATCAAGCCTGGCAAGCACTTCAGGGGGAAGCTGGATAGTCGAAGCCTGAAGATTCTCGCGCAGATGTTCGAGAGAAGATGTTCCGGTAATCAGGTGTTCGCGCAGCCGCGCGATTGTTGCCGCCGATGTGGCCCCTTTCTTTAGTTTGACAATGACCACAGATTACACCGATAAAATCCGGATTATCCGTGTCATTCGCGGTTGTTGATGCGACGTTGTCGAAATCGCTGTGCGTCGTCCGTCATACTAACGAGCGAGGTTCAACCACCAAGAGGAGAACGAGATGCTCTATGTTTTATTGATTTATGAGAAACCGGACGACTTTGCGCGTCGCGATTCGTCCGTCGACTCGGAAGCATATGCGGGCGCCTGGCGCGCGTATCACCGTGCCTTGCTCGATGCTGGGATCTTCGTCGGAGGCAAACCACTGGACGCGCCAGAAACCGCAACGACGGTGCGGTTGCGCGAGAGCAAACGCGAGATCCAGGATGGGCCGTATGCCAACACGAAGGAGCAATTGGGCGGCTTTACGCTGCTCGAGCTGCCTTCGCTCGATGCCGCCTTGGAATGGGCGGCAAGATGTCCGGCCGCTTCCTACGGTACCGTGGAAGTGCGCCCAATAGCCGTCGAATTGGAGCCGCGCGTCACCGTTGGAAACTCGAACTGATGAGCCGGCGCACCGCGCCGTCGAAGCGGTAGCGCGCGAATCCTACGGACGTCTCGTGGCGCTGCTCGCAACACGCACCCGCGATGTCGCAGGTGGTGAAGACGCATTGGCCGATGCGCTGTTGGCCGCATTGACGACGTGGCCTCGCGATGGTATTCCGAAGAATCCGCAAGGTTGGCTCTTAACGGCTGCGCGCAACCGCCTCCTGGATCATGCGCGACACCAGCAGGTACACGAACACAGCACTCCGACTTTAAAACTCATGACGCGCGAGTTTGATGAGACGGCAGATCCGGACAGGTGGCCCGACGAGCGTCTCAAGCTCCTGTTCGTGTGTGCGCATCCGGCCATCGATCCCAACATACACACGCCGCTCATGTTGCAAACAGTCCTCGGGCTCGATGCGGTTGCGATTGGACGCGCCTTACTCGTCGCGCCGAAGACGATCGGACAACGACTGGTGCGTGCCAAGACCAAGATCCGGCAGGCGCGGATCGCGTTTGAGATTCCTACCGCCGATCAGATTCCCGAGCGCCTGAAAGCAGTGCTCAACGCAATCTACGCTGCGTACGGCAACAGTTGGGAGGACGCGAGTGGCGCCGACCAACGCATCACGGAACTCGGTCAGGAGGCAATCTGGCTCGCGCGCGTGCTGCGTGACCAGATTCCGGAGGATCCGGAAGTACGCGGTCTGCTGGCGTTGATGCTTTATTGCGAGGCGCGACGTCCGGCGCGTCGCAGTGCCGATGGGAGGTTCGTGCCGCTCTCGGAGCAGGATCCAAAAGACTGGCGCATGCCTATGATCGAAGAAGCGGAAGGTGAACTCACTGTAGCCTTCCAAATGGGGCGACCGGGAAGATATCAGATCGAAGCTGCCATCCAATCAGTCCACGCTGAAGGTGCCCACACCGGTCGCACTGACTCTGCTGCCATTGCAGCGTTCTACGATCAGCTCATGCAACTCGCGCCTTCGATCGGAGGTGCGGTCGCGCGCGCCGCGGCGCATGCCGAAGTTCGTGGACCTGAAGCAGGGATGACTCTCCTTGATCAGATCGATTCGCAGGCCGTGATTTCCTACCAACCGTATTGGGCCGTTCGGGCGCACTTACTGCGACAACTCGGCCGTCCGCAAACCGCTGCCGAGGCGTACGACCGCGCTATTGGACTCAGCGACGACCCCGCCATACGTGCTTTCCTGACTGAGCGTCGCAATCGTTTGGCTCAGTGAGCATTTGTTAGTCCACCTGTAGAAATCAATCCGCGTCGCCCGTCACTACTGTGAGAAATCAATAAGGAGTCAAAACATGTGTCCTTTATGTATGACAAACGCGGCGCTTGTTGTTGCAGGCGCTACTTCGGGTGCGGGCGTGGTCGGTTTCGTAGCGATGAAGGTTCGGGCTTTACGGCGGCATCGTCGTAAGCCACGCACAGCGGAACTGGATTCAAAGAAGAGTAACCAATGAGCGACTCAAAAGTATCGTGAACGTCGACAAGACCAACAGAGAACAAGGAGAGAAACGTGAAGCAGAGCAACGAGAAAAACATGGCAAAGCAATTGGTAATGAAGACGCCCTCAATCGTATCAGAGGGAGAGTGGGAGGCTGCGCGTCAGCAGCTTCTGGTGAAAGAAAAGAGTTTGACCCGCGCCCGTGACGCGCTTGCTGCCGAGCGCAGGCGAATGCCGTGGCTGGCGGTGCCGAACACGTATGAGTTTGAAGGGGCGAGGGGCAAAGTGAGCCTGCTCGATCTGTTCGAAGGCAGGCGGCAGCTGATCGTCTACCGCGCGTTCTTCGAGCCTGGCGTCTTTGGCTGGCCCGAGCATGCCTGCCGCGGCTGTTCCTTCGTGGCTGACCAGGTTGCACACCTCGCGCATTTGAACGCTCGCAACACGACGCTCGCGTTCGCTTCGCGTGCGCCGCAGCCTGACATCGAGCGCGTGAAGGCGAGGATGGGTTGGCAGATGCCGTGGTACACCATCACCGATAGTTTCGACAAAGACTTTGGCGTGGACGAGTGGCACGGCACGAATGCATTCATCCGCGATGGCGAAAGGATTTTTCGCACCTACTTCATCAACAATCGCGGCGATGAGCAGATGGGGAACACCTGGAACTATCTCGACATAACTGCGCTCGGCCGGCAGGAAGAGTGGGAAGACTCGCCGGAGGGTTATCCGCAGACGCCGCCGTACAAATGGTGGAACTGGCACGACAACTACGATGCTGAGACATCACCCGATCCGAAGTGGGTCCAGATTTCCACCGCTGGAGAAGCCGCCTTTCGAAACCGCGAAGCGGATTGAGCTTTGCATGGCTCAAACTCCACAGACGAATCAGCCTTGTTCGTCATCGGATCGATTGGACGAGAGTTGAAATAACCAGATGTCAGAAGATCCTGTAATTGATGCGATGGCTGTACCGTGGTCGTTTGTACCGGTCTCTGCAGAAATCACACAACCAATCGAAGCGCGCGAAGCCTGAGTCACATAACGCCGGAATGTGTCTTCCTTTTTATTTGCAAGTCCGCCCCAAAACGCGTATTGGCTGCGCGCTGAGGATGGCGTGGAAGGGTCACTTCTAAAGCTCTCCCCTCATGATCGATATCGAAGGATACGCGGTTGCTAACCAAGCCTCTCGATTCGTGAACTCCTCCACCGTAACCGCAGAGAAAATCATACTCTCCGTTAGGTAGGTGAAATGACAACCCGATACTCCGCTTCTCCTGTGGCATTAATTCGATCGAATCCGGGAGTCTCTCTTCGACATCAAAATAATACTCCTCACCATCTTTCCTCATAATGGGATGAGTCTTCGTGCTTCTTTCCGAAGCCGGAATTAAATCTTCGACAAAGGAAGGAAACTTCAACGGTTGACGTGTAAGCCATGCATCCGATTTACCATCGGATGGGGAGAGCATGCTTTGCCGTTTGATTCCCAGTAAGGTTATGGCAAGCGCACCCGTCGAAACGTGAGTGTTAACCCTGCCAGTGTTCTCGATCTCAATTACAAACCTTGAGCTCCCACTCTGAAATTGTGGCTTAACGGTAAACCTCAGCGCAGTGTTGGCCGGTGTCTGATTGCCTGCACTCAGAATCTTTAATACTTTGAATTTACGGATCGTGCCGTCGCCAGGATTCACGGGCTGATAAACGTCCTTCGCATCCAGCAATATTGATTGTCCCTCATATTTTCGAAGCGCTTCTTTAGTATTCTCGGAGATATACATTAGGTAGATCCCGCTATAGAGATAGCATGTATCCCAGCGATCAAATAGAACGATACCGGCATATTTGCCTGGTCCTCGAATACCTGGAGGCGCCGAACGAGGCACCGTCATTAGCATGAGTGCGACGACTATCAGTTTTTTCAACACGGTTCTACCTCGTTTTAGAGTAATTGATTTGTGATTATCAGCTCACCAATAGCCGCTGGCGTTACTGAGTATCTGTGGAAAAAAAGAAGGTTGCATTACTTGACCAGCGCTGTTCATAATTGCACCGCGCTGCCACACTTCAGGTGCAGGGAAAACGATGATACCTCTTCTAATCCTAGCCTTAGCTATTTGTCTACCTGGTCTTGCTCAATCTTCTCAAAGCGTGCCCGCTAAGCGTAAATATAATTATCCTGGAAAGATTGAATCTACGTATGACAAATCCAAAGACGAGACAATGGTTTTCTTTAGGCTCATGCCTATTTCGGCAGGCAGAAATCTGGACTGGGAAGGGTTAACCGTTGTGTCGGACGAGCGATTAGATGTGTCGATGTATTTCACGTATCCCGGCCAAAAATTGGCAACACCTAAATGGGTGGGTATGGGGATCAAATCTTCGATATACGAGCCGAAACAATACGGCGATTACACACTCACCATAGTGCGCGACAATCACGCAATCAACGTCGGAAGGATGACTGTGCATAAAAGAGGGGAAATACGAATCAGTCCGCAGCGCCCAACTGTCAAGATTCAACTGCTCGAAGCCTCTATTCCTTACGAAGAATTCCTCTCAATCGCGAACGCCAGGAAAGTAAAGCTAAGGATCGGTCATAGGGAATTTCCACTCGATCCAGAGAACCTTGAAGCGATCCGGGACCTCGCCAGTCGCACAGCGCCGTAATCTTCGGCAGCACTATTAGGCTTAACCAACGAAGGTCGGATCAACCAGGATTGGCCTTTGGTCGTGCCGATCGACCGATTCATATAAAGCAGCGTTGAATAGAGGCGTGAACATGACATGATTTCGTCAGTGGTCAGGACGAAGCCCTTTTTGGGAGAACCCTGTGGTGTCCACGCAAAGCTCCCCCAAAGCACTGTGAGAGGTAGCAGCCATGCCTGAGAACAAGACCAAGCCCACCGACGCCAATGTCGAGGACTATATTGCGTCGAGAGCCAATGAGCAGCAGCGAACCGATTGCCAAGAACTGATGGCTTTGCTCGCGATGGTCACCAAGCAATCGCCAAGAATGTGGGGTCCAAGCATCGTCGGCTATGGCTCTTACCGCTACACCTACGAGAGCGGACGCACCGGCGAGGCTCCTCTAACGGGCTTCGCCATCCGTGGCCGCGAACTGGTGGTGTATCTGGTTGCCGAAGGAGACAGACAGAAGGTCCTGTTGTCCGAGCTCGGCAAACACAGGATGGGCAAGGCTTGCCTCTACTTCAAGCAACTGGCCGATCTCGACAAGTCGGTGCTCAAGCAACTCGTCACCAACTCGGTCGCTGACGTGAGGCGGCGCTATGGGTAGCGCAGCTTCGCGCCGCGCGGTCAACTCTGAGGTATATGCCACAATGGCGAGTCGCCCGCATGCCGTGTCGTGAACAACCTATCTATAAACGGAGTGATCCATTCAATGTCTGAATCGCCATGCGCGGAGCGCTACGAACTAAAGAAGTATTTCATTCCAGATATGGGCCACTATAGGTCGACGCGGTGAACGAATGTATTTCACCGAAGACGGGAAAGAAGTCCGGGAACTTCAGTTGGTACAACCTCATCGCCACTTTGCTGAGCGCCTCAGCGCTCTGAAACTCAGGCATGGGCCAACGCACCGCAATTTCATTCAAGTCGTCAAGGACGGCTTCACCCGGAAAAGTAATATCCCAAGTGGTCCATTCCGTACCGATAGTTATTTCGACATGTGGTTCGCCGTTTAATGCGATTGTGAGCTTTCCTTCTCCAGGCCCGGGTTTGTGTAAGCGGCACGTCAGGCAAAGGTTGACTGCGCAACCCGCCTCACTGACAAACATAAACCGCGACTCGGGCCAGTAGGCCCTGAAGTAGCGTGTATCGCATGGCAGGCGATAGCTGGGCCAATTCAGTGCTTCCAACTCCTTAGGTTGCAGGGATGCAGAGTGATAGTAGTAACTCAGCAGATCGATCTCACCAAGCTTAACGCTGTGTTCATCCCGGCGGAGCTGCTTGAGCCGCTTCTGAGCTCCGATTCCAATCTCCTCAAGTGCATCGACCATCGCCCCCAGGAGAACTTTGTCGAGCCGTTTGTCGTTAAGACGGGATAAGTAACGATGAATCAGCGGCGACTTCAGACGAGACATCCTTTCTTTCGCCTCACTCATTCGTAGCGGAACCGACTTTTGGGTCTGAAGGTCGATGTAATTGAGCATCAGCTCGGCGACGTGTGGCGAGTAACTCAGCGCACGCGCACAGAAATGGCGAACCATGTCATACGACTGCCACCGGTGAGCGTCGAGGATCGCAGCGAAGAATGAGGCTTCTGCTTCGATCTCTGGCGGGGGTGCGATATGTTCGCCCACCAGCGCGTACCATGACACCTCAACTCCCTTTAATGAGCGCAGCACACATGCGGCAGCGGCGCCCATCGTCAGTTGGATCCCTTCCGTAGTCAGGTGACAATAGTCCAGGAACAAACGCCTGTCGGGTATGCCACCATTCAGATACTCCTTAAAGAGAGCGGGCAAGTCGACTACTTGCTGGCCATGTTTCGCCATTTCGTCGCGCATCATCTGCTGCGTCACTGAGTAAGGCTTGGGCATGTACAATATGGACGTGTCCCAGCATTGCGCGTCACGGGCCAGTTCCAGATATTTCCTTTCACTCTCGACGTCGTTGGCCAGTCGACGGCAATCCGCGAGAATGTAAAATCCCGCTACGCAGATGCCCTGATCGATCTCGATCATCTTCTGCGCGATTTTTTCGGCCGTGGCAGGATCGCCATTGCCCAATGCGCTTTGGGCCTTTTCGTAAAGGTTGAGCCACTCCCGGTTCAGATCTCCGGAGAGGTACGGCGCATTGGTCACCGGATCGCGCCAATCCCCAAGGTTATTTTCGGGAATGATCCAGACGAGTGGAATGCCGAGGCTCTTGTACTCTGAGGCCAGGTCACTCACGACGCTTCTACCAGTCTTAACCATAAGCTCATCGCTAACCCGCTTCACCCCACTCATACCTTCGCTGATTAGTGCCTTGTCCATTTCAGCGATATTGACAAGGTTAGCAGTCCAGTTATTGCCGGCGAAGATGATTGCCATATCCGGCTCTAACTGCAGAGCAGCAAGGGCAAGTTCTCTCACCTCATACTCCATACTGGTCCGCGCCAGGTCGATGACCTCGACCGAACCTTCACCGAATTGCTCATCGAGCATCATCTGCAACGCTAACGCTGGAGTAAAAGCTGGGTCGTAGAGATATCCCCGAGCCACCGACTCGCCCATGAACAGTATGCGGCGCCTGGATCCCTTCGGCTCGATACGTCCGACATTCGCCCAGAAACGCCACTCCTCGACCCGCTCCGCCCGGCGAACAAAGCAGGTCTTGCCGTTTTCGATCTTGCGCTCCCAGATCCCGATGTGTTTGGACGACCTTGGCGGCACCCCTGGCTCGCTTACGTAGCTCACGCCAGGGCCATTACTCACGAGGGTTTTTGCGTAGTGATTTACTTGTCCACCCAAACCGCAGAGCTTGAGCAGACGAACTAATTGTGCCGCATCGCTCGAGACTGCTGCCCTGGCAATGCGATTCGCAAAAGATTTCAAGTCTTCAGGCGGACGTTCCATCTCGTGAGTTAGTGCCTGGCTCTTTGTAATGTGTCGTGAATGCAACTGCGCAAACGCTCCGCCAAAACGTGGACGTGCGGCTCTCTAATCATCGAGAAGTGATCCCCAGGGACGACGTGAAGATCCACGCCTCCGGTAGCCAACTTGTCCCATCCTTTCAAAAGAAGCGACTGTCTGGCCGGGGGTTGTTGGTGATCCTGTTCGGCACTAAACAACGTAATGCGTCCCTCAAACTCTCCCGGCCGGTAGCGACGCATGGTGTTCGCATAGGTTTTGAAGGTATCGAACAGTTTGCGGAATTCGACCAGCGTCATATCAGAGGGCAGGAGACTCGCCCGTCGCGCATCTGCCCATACCTGGCGAAGCTGTGTCATCTGCGGAAGCGCAGCCGTCTTCTCGATGGGTGTGCTGGGGTTTTCGTAGGTCAGTCCCAGATCCAGGAGAAAGATCGCGAGCAGAGTTCTCCAATTAAATTCTGTTCCTTCCGTCTCGGGTGTGCCTGCATCTATTATCGCGAGCATCGCCACTTGCTGTCCTTGCTGTTGCAGTTGCCTCGCCATTTCAAAAGCGATCACTCCGCCCATGGACCACCCTGCCAACCAATAAGGACCGGAGGGTTGGAACCCGCGAATAGCCTGGACATAGTCCGAAGCCATCGCCTCGACTTCGGTGTGATAAACCAGTCCGTCCTCCGGCTCGCGCGCTTGCACGCCGTAGAAAGGTTGATCGTCGCCGAGGTATTGGGCCAGTTCCTTGTAACACCAAACATGTCCTGCGCTCGCGTGCGGGCTGAACAACACCGGACGAGTTCCGTCCGTTTGCAGCGGCACCAACAGCGATTGAAAAAGTTTCTCCTTGCCATGGCCGACCAACTCCGACAAGTGCTCAATCGTGGGTTCAGCGAACAAATCGGCCATTGGCACTCGCTTACCCAACTTTTCTTCGACCCTGGCGAGGAGCATGATCATTTGCAAAGAATTCCCACCCAGCTCGAAGAAGTCGTCCGTCACACCAATGGGATGAAGCTTGAATAAGTCCTCCCAGATATCGACCAACTGTTGTTGCAAATCGTTACGCGGGGCAACGTATTCTCTGCCGGAACGATCGAGAGAGATTTCCGGCTCAGGCAATGCGGCGCGATCTATCTTTCCGTGCAGGGTCAGCGGTAGGGCTTTGAGCCTGATGAACACCGCGGGAACCATGTATTCCGGTAGACGCTCTTTTAAATAACTTCGCAACTCGTCGTTGGCGGCTGCTTCGGAATTGGGCGCGACATACGCGACCAGGAACTTTTCACCGGGCCTGTTCTCTCTTGCGACGACCGCCGCCGTTGCCACCGTTGGATGGTTTGAGAGCACGGTTTCAATCTCGCGCGGTTCGATTCTGTATCCACTAATCTTAACTTGATCGTCGAGGCGACCAAGGAATTCTAGAACTCCCTGATTCAGGGATCGGGCCGCGTCACCTGTTCGGTAAAGGCGCCCGCCTGGTCGTGGACCGTAAGGATCGGGCACGAAGCGCTCGGCAGTTAGGTCCGGGCGATTGTGATAACCGCGTCCCAGCCCCTCACCGCCGATGAACAGCTCCCCTCGTTCACCAACTCCGGCCGGTTGCATCGCGTTGAGCACATACGTAGTGGTGTTGGAAATCGGGCGACCGATCGGCACTGAAGGCCCGGGAAAATCAGCGGGGACCTGATAGCAGCAGGCAAAAGTAGTCGTCTCAGTTGGTCCATAGCCATTAACCAGCCTGCAGTCGTTCACCTGGTCCAGCGCTTTACGAACGTGGGCTGGAGACAGTGCTTCACCTCCTGCCAGCAATTGTTTCAGCGCGCCCAGCCCACTAACAACTCCGTCCACTAACTGGTGGAACAGTCCACTCGTCAGCCATAACGTTGTCACCTGCTTTCTATTGACGAATTCCGCCAGCTCGGCGAGAGAAGGCAAGTAGGGCGGGAATACTACCAAGCGTGCGCCGTTAAGCAAGCAGCCCCAGATCTCAAACGTAGAAGCGTCGAAGGAGACCGGAGCAAACTGCATGAAGATCTCTTCAGAATTTAAGTCAGCATAGTTGGCGCCTGTTACCAGCCGCAGCACATTTCGATGCGTGATCTCAACGCCTTTCGGCGTTCCCGTTGAGCCCGAGGTGTACATCAGGTAAGCAAGATTGTCGGGTGTTGTACGGCTAAGCGGAATGACCGCAGGCTCCTCAATCGTCGCGTGGCTATCGTCGTCAACGTACACCTGCGTGAGATCCGGTTTTCCAAGGTTCGTCCCGATTTGCTTGCTCGTGACCAGCACCTGCACGCCTGCGTCTTCCAAAACGAACTGAATGCGTTTCAGCGGATCCGCCAGATTAACCGGAACGTACACGCCGCCTGCCTTTGCTATTCCCAGCAGCGTCACGATCAATTCCGCCGAGCGCTCCAGCATCACGCCCACGAAGACCTCTGGTCCCACACCTTCACGTTGCAGCCGTCGCGCCAGCTTGTCAGCACGCCGGTTCAACTCGCGATAGCTAAGCTGCTCCTGTTCAAACTCGACAGCGATAGCATCAGGACGTTGTGCTGTCTCCTGCTCAAAGATCTGATCGATGCACGCTTCCGGCAACGGCACTGCTGTGTCGTTCCATTCTTCCACTACCTGGCGATACTCTGCCTCGTCCAGCAATGAGAGCGTCGACAACTCGCGATCGGGCTCAACCATCGCACTCTCAAACAATCTTTGGAAGTGATAGACCATCCGCGCGATGGAAGCCGGCTCGAATAACTCAGGGCTGTAAACAAACGAACCAACGACGCCGCTTGACGTATCCTGAAGATGAACTTCCAGGTCAAACTTAATGTCCGCACTCACGGGAACTCCGGCCGGCAGACTTATATTCGCTGACGTTTGTGGCGCGGCATTCTTAAAAGCGAGGATGGCCTGGAAGATCGGATTTCGGCCCGGTGAGCGGCTGGGCTGCAACTCCTCCGCCAACTTATCAAACGGCAACTCCTGATGCGTGTATGCGGCTAGTGCTGCGTCCCTTACCTGATTGACCAATTGCCTGAAAGTTGGATTACTGCTGAAGCTGGTTCGGATTGGAATCATGTTGACGAAGAACCCGATCAATGGCTCCAGCTCGACGCGGCTGCGACCAGCTACAGGTGTGCCGACTAAAATGTCGTTCTGTCCTGTGTAACGCCATAAGAGAGCGTGGAAGCCGGCCATCAGTGTCATGAAGAGCGTCGCGCCTTCCTGCCGGTGAAACTCTCTTAACCATTGAGAAACTTCAGCCGAGAAAGCCACCTTTTGGTACGCGCTGCGGAGCGGACGCAGGGATTGACGGGGATGATCCGTTTCCAACTGCAACAACGTTGGCGCACCTTCAAGTTGACGCCTCCAGAAGGAAACCTCTTCTTTCAGAATTTCGCCCTGTAGCCATTCGCGTTGCCACTCCGCATAGTCGGCGTACTGCACTTCCAGCTCCGTCAGCGGCGAGGGCAGACCTTCCGAATAGGCTTCGTAAAGCGCCTCTACCTCATGCAGCAGCACACGCATGGACCATCCGTCGCTAACGGCATGGTGCATATTCAGCAGGAACAACGACTGTTCCTCGTCTATACGGATTAACGTGGCCCGCATCAATGGCCCGGCTGCAAGATTAAACGACCTCAGCGCCGACTCCTGTCTTAAACGGTCTGCCACTACGCCGCGTTCACCGGGGTCCAGGCCGCGCAAGTTAACCAGAGGTAACTTCAACGACATGGGCGGATTGATCCGCTGCACCAGGCGGTTGCCGGTGAGAACGAAGGTGGTCCGTAGAGCTTCATGCCGGCGGATCACTTCGCTAAACGATTGCTCTAAGGCCGCAACGCTAAACCCGGCCTCTAAGGACTTCTGGGCCGGCATGTTGTAGGCGTTGCTACCCGGCATCAACTGGTCCAGGACCCAGAGGCGCTGCTGGGCATAGGAGAGAAGTGTTTCGCTATCGTGCGAGTGGGGCTTGAGTGCAGGCGCAGCCAGGCTGGCCCCGGATCGCATTATTGCCTCTACGCGTTCAGACAACTCCGCCAATGTCGGCGATTCGAAGAGAGCACGCACCGGCAGCTCGATCTGAAAACTCTCGCGGATGCGTGAAATGATCTGCGTCGCCAGAAGCGAGTGACCACCAAGCCAGAAGAAGTTGTCGCTGCCGCTAACGTGCTCCAGGTCGAGCACCTGTCGCCAGATTGCCGCCAGTACTTCCTCAATCATGGTAGGCGGTGCGATAAAGCTTTGACCTGTATCAGGCCGTGTCCTTCCAGGGTCGGGCAATGCTGCACGATTAACCTTTCCACTGGAGGTCAACGGGATTTCATCGAGCAGCACCCAGCCGGTTGGCATCATGTAATCCGGCAGTTGTTCTCGCAAATTGATTTGCAGCCCTCGCAACGAGAGGTCAGCCTGGTGCTTAGCGACGATGTAAGCAACCAGACGCTTCTCTCCAGGCCGGTCTTCCCGATCCACAACAACGGCTTGGCGAACCTGCGGATCCTTTCGCAGCGCTGCTTCGATTTCGCCGGGCTCGATACGGTGCCCGCGAATCTTCACTTGATGATCGAGTCGCCCCAGGAAGCTGATCTCTCCGCCGGCTCGATAGCGCACGAGATCACCGGATCGGTACAAGCGGGCGCCGGCTGCGCCGCTGAAGGAATCCGGCACAAATCTCTCCGCGGTGAGGTCGGGCTCTGCAAGATATCCACGAACCACACCAGCGCCGCCTATGAATAGCTCGGCGGGAACGCCAGGCGGTACTGGCTGATTGTCAGAGTCGAGCAAGTACGTTTTCACGTTGCCCAATGGACGACCGATTAAAACCTCGGTTGACGCAGCGTCGATGCGCTTCGCAGTCGTGTCGACGGTGCATTCCGTTGGACCATACACATTAAAGAATGTCGTCCGCTTAATTGAGGCGAGTCGTTGCCAGGCCTCATCATCGATGGCTTCGCCACCCACCAGCACCAGTCGCGGAGTTGCGCACGCGTTCTCGAAGAATCCGGTGGGCAACATCAGTCGCAACTGTGAAGGCGTACAATCCAGGACGTCGATTCCGTGCAGTTTGATGTAACTGACCAGTTCATCACCATTAGTGCGAATGTCTTCAGGGATGATGATCAGCTCGTGCCCGTAGAGCAGTTGGATCACCTGCTTGACGGACGAATCAAACATCAGTGGTGCATTAATGCTGACGCGAAGCGTAGACGGATCCGCACGGTAAATTTTTCCGCGCAAAGCAGTAGCGAGATTCACGGCGGAGCGATGCTGGACCATGACGCCCCGGGCGCCACCGGTCGAGCCAGACGTGTAGATCACGTAGGCCAGGTTCTCGGCGGTAGTGTTTGTCGCCGGAGTCGCGGCGGATTGCTGCGCCACGCTGGGCCAATCAGCATCGAGGCAAATTACTTGCGCGCGATGCTCAGGCAGCATGGCAGCCGTTCTCTCGTGCGCCAGGATTACCCGGACCTGCGCATTTTCCAAGACGTACTGCACACGCCTTTTGGGGTGGGTCGTTTCAAGCGGCAGGTATGCCCCGCCGGCTTTAAGAACACCCAGCAGGGCAACGATCATGTCCACTGAACGATCGAGATAAATCGCTACTGACGATTCTGGGCCAACTCCCGTTTCGCGCAGATGGTGGGCCAACTGGTTCGCGCGCCGGTTCAATTCAGCGTACGAAAGGCGCTGATCTTCAAAGCTGACCGCAATTGAATCGGGGGTTAACGCAACCTGTTGCTCAAACAACTCGTGCAGGCAAATGTGTTCCGGAAACTCGTGTTCAGTCGCATTCCATACTTCCAGCATCTGCTTCCGCTCGTCTTTGCCGAGCAGTTCGACGTCTCGCAGCAGTTGCTCCGGAGTTGCAACGATAGCTTCCAGGATTCTCAGCCAATGAGTGCTCATGCGGCTGATCGTGCTCTCATCAAATAGATCAGTACTGTAGCTGAGTGAACCGGCCAGTCTGTTCTGCCGCGCGAGGATCTGAAGCGACAAATCGTTCTTCTCGGTTCCGTGGTTGAGTTCCAGGCTGGAGAAAGTCAGGTTCTCTGGTGTTTCTAATTCCTGGGCGTCGTTTAGAAAGACGAACATAGTCTGGAACAACGGCCCATGGCTTAGCGTCCGCTGCGGCTGTAGTTCTTCTACCAGCTTTTCAAACGGCACATCCTGATGTGTCTGTGCTTCCAGCACCACTTCGCGCACGCGACCGAGCACTTCGCGAAGACTTGGATTGCCAGACAATCTTGTGCGCATCACCAGCGTGTTGACGAAGAACCCGATCAGATCCTCTGTCTCCGTCCAGCGACGGCCCGCGACCGGTGTTCCGACTGAGATATCGTCCTGGCCGCTGTAACGAGCGAGCAATACCTGGAACGAGGCGAGCAAGGTGATGAAAAGCGTGCTGCCTTCTGACTGGCTAAGCGCCCTGAGTTTTTCAGTCAACCATTCGGGCACCTCGACAAGGACAGTACTTCCTTTCAGTGACAACACGGACGGGCGCGGGCGATCGGTGGGCAAATTGATTTGCGGCAAACTGCCGTCCAACTGATTACGCCAGTAGGAGAGTTGGCCCTCGAGCACTTCGCCCTGCAACCACTGGCGCTGCCAACTAGCATAGTCAGCATATTGGATTGGTAACTCCGGTAGTTCTGACGGCACTCCCTGACATAACGCTCTATAAACCAGCGGCACATCGCGAATCAGAAGGTTCATGGACCATCCATCTGAAATGATGTGGTGCATTACCACCAAAAGGACATGTTCCTGCTCACCGAGACGAAATACCACAGTGCGGAAAAGTGAGTCCGACGCTAAGTCAAAAGCTCGTCGACCTTCCTGGTTAGCCAATCGTTGGACTACAAATTCCCGCTCCGCTTCTGCGAATCTCTCGAGACTTATTATTGGAAGATTCTGCACTCGGGTAGGTGCGATGACCTGAACCGGCTGTCCGTCGATATTAATGAAGTTTGTCCGCAGCGATTCGTGACGCTTGACAGTTTCGTTGAGGCTCTGCTGCAACGCGCTCAATTTGAGTGGGCCATTGATTCGAAAACCAACCGGAATGTTGTAAGCACTGTTGTGCGGCGTCAACTGATCGAGGAACCACAGCCGCTGCTGCGCAAACGACAGCGGCAACTCTCGCTCCCGGCTCACTCGCTCCAGCGGTGGCGCCATTACTCCACGCTCGCCACGCGACGCGGCTTCAATACTCTTCGCCAGTCCCGCCACCGTCGGATCTTCAAACAAATTCCGCAGCGGCACCTCCACGCCAAACACTTCCCGCACTCGCGACATCACCTGCGTCGCTAGCAGTGAATGCCCGCCCAGCTCGAAGAAGTTCTCCGTGATACCGACTTTCTCGACGCGCAGCACTCCCGCCCAGATACTCGCCAGCAACTCTTCGACGGGAGTGTTAGGCGCGACAAAAGCACCGGCTTGCTCCGGTCGAGCCTCGTCGGGCGCAGGCAACGCGCGCCGGTTAACTTTGCCGTTCGGCGTGAGCGGCAACGCATCGAGCAATACGAAGGAGGCTGGAATCATGTAGTCCGGCAACTTTTCTTCGAGATGCCCGCGCAGGCGCGCAATCAACTGGCGCGCGAGCCTGCCGTGCAGTGGATTGCTCGCATAGACAGCGAGCGCCTTCGGCGTGTGCGCCTCTTCCGGTAAGCTCAGGAACGTTTCGCGCGAATCAGCCTGCGAAGCTTCCGCGCGTCTTCTAAGCACGATGTCGAAGTATTCGCCCGCGCCCGCATCCGACCAACGCACATCCACTTCGTACGGCAGCGTTTCACTCAAGCTCCAAACGTCTTCAGGATCAATTGCATCCGCTTGCGCCGCCTCACACAACTCAGCCACTGTCTCCGAGTCTCGACTTTGATTTAACAGCTCGACGAGGCGCACGTCAGACCAGACACGTGCGTTCGGTACACGCCGCACACCGAGTAGCTCAGGCTTGTCTTCCATCAATAACTGCCGCAGCGCATCCAGATTCTGCCAGTCAGTAGTCGGACACTCAGCCGAATGCACCGGCTCGCCGACGTGCAGCACAACCTGATAACGAAAGCGCGTCAATTCGTTGTGCGCTCGTCCGCGTTGGAGCTGCACCTCCACTGCGCCGATCTTCGGGAAACGATTTCTGAGCGCGGCAAAGAGCGCCGGGTCGAGCAGCAGCTCCTCTTCCATCTCGATGTTTCGACGCACACGCTGCCTGAGCGTCGCGCTGTCAGTGGATGGAGTAGCCTGATACATCTGCACGGAAGTGTGGAAGGCTTCCAACAGCCGGTAATTGCGCAGATCTCCAAGATAGACGAAGCCTCCTGGCGTGACTGCGTTGAGTGCGCCCTCGAGCACCCGCAGGAAATAATCCAGATCGGGAAAGTACTGCACGACTGAGTTAAGCAGGACGGCATCGAACGAGTGCTCTTCAATCCCCTCGAACTCATGCGCCATGCGTTGCAATAACTTCACCCGCGACTCTTCAAGCCCGGCGTTTGCCAGTTGCCGCCGCACATAGCCGAGTGCGACTGGGGAGAAATCGGTGCCCGTGTAGGTTTCGCAATGCGGCGCAACTTGCAACAGTAGCAGTCCCATGCCGCAGCCGATTTCCAGCACTCGCCGCGGCTGCAACTCGAGAATGCGCGCGAGCGACGCTGCTTGCCATTCGCGCATCTCTTCCGGCGGAATTGGTTCACCTGTGTAACTGCTGGTCCATCCGGCGATGTTGAAGAGGGGGTCGGCCACCGTCGTCTCGTGATGAGCATAGGTGTCGTCGTAAAGCGTTTGCCACTGCTCGATATGCTGTTGCTCCAGCTGCGCTTTATCTTGACGTTCGGCGCGAGGAACGACGTAGGCCATCAGCCGTTTCTCGCCCGCGCTGTCTTCGCGAACGACGACAACCGCTTCCTTGACGTCCTCCTGCTCGGCGAGCGTCGCCTCGATCTCGCCGAGCTCGATGCGAAACCCACGCACCTTTACCTGCTCATCCACGCGACCAAGGAACTCTATCTGCCCATCGCCAAGCAGGCGCACGCGATCGCCTGTGCGGTACAGACGCTCGCCCGGCTCAACACTGAACGGGTTCGGGATGAAACGCTCCGCCGTCAGATCAGGACAATTCAAATAGCCCCTCGCCAAACCAGCGCCGCCGATGTGCAGCTCACCCGGCACGCCAGCGGGCACCGGTTGGAGATTGGCGTCCAGCAAGTAGATTTGAGCATTGATAATCGGCCGGCCAATCGTGGGCTGCTTGCCGTCAGGCTGGCATTCGCCAGCGGTGGCCCAGACAGTCGTTTCCGTTGGTCCATAGGCGTTGAAGAATCGCCGGCCCGCGCCCCAGCGTTGGACCAGCTCGGCCGGACACGCTTCGCCTGCCACGATGATGTTTTGCAACGAGTCGATCGGTTCATTGGGCATAACAGCCAGGACCGAAGGCGACAAGGTCACATGCGTCACGGCTTCGTCGCGCAACAACCTGGCGAGTGCTGCACCCGGCAAGGCCGTCTCTCCGGCAGTTACATAAAGAGTGGCGCCACATCTCCAGGCCATGACAATCTCGAAGATCGAGGCGTCGAAACTCAACGAAGCAAACTGAAGCATTCGCGCGTTTGCGTGCAGGTCGAAGCTGGCAACTTGCGCTTCCGTCAGGTTGCACAAGCCTCTGTGCTGCACCAGTACGCCTTTGGGTTTGCCCGTCGAGCCGGAAGTGTAAATCATGTAGACCAGGTTATCGGGCGTCACGCCACTCGACGGGTTCGCCGTGCTCTGGCGCGCGATCGTTTCTAATTCCGTGTCGAGACAGACTACGCGAGTGTGGTGTTCCGGAAGCTTCGCCGTTAGAAGTTCCGTGGTGAGCAGCACCTCGACGTTGGAGTCTCTCAACATACGGTCGAGACGCGCCTGCGGATACTGTGGATCGAACGGAACGTAGGCGCCTCCAGCTTTCATTACGGCGAGGATCGCGACGATCATCTCCGTCGAGCGTTCGAGGCAAATGCCAACTCGCGATTCCGGACCGACGCCGAGAGAGCGCAGGTGATGCGCCAACTGATTCGCGCGCCGGTTCAACTCTCCATAACTGACCCGCTCGCCGTCACAAACGAGGGCAACACTTTCGGAACGGCTCGCCGCTTGTTCTTCGAAGAGGTGATGAATGCAAATCTCTGACGGGAAATCGGCGCGCGTGTCGTTCCATTCGAAAAGCAGCTTGTGCCGTTCGTGTTCAGTTAAAAACTCGAGCTCTGACACACGCCTGTCGGGATTGGCGACGACGTCTTCGAGAAACTTCCGGTAATGTTCGATGAGACATTCCACCGTCGCTTCGTCAAAGAGGTCTGTGCTGTAGAAGAGAAAGCCCTGCAGACTGCCGGCCGCGTCCCACATGTGGCATTCGAGATCGAACCTTGTCGTGAGGGTCTCAAACTCCTGCGTCCTGAGCGTGATCCCGGGGAGCTCGAGATCCTGCATGGGCGCATTCTGCAGAGCGAAAGAGACTTGAAAAATCGGGTTGCGGCTGAGGTCGCGCGCGGGAGCCAACTCTTCGACGAGTCTTTCAAAGGGTAAGTCCTGATGCGCATATGCTTCGAGCGTCAGATCACGAACACGCCGGAGCAGTTCACGAAATGTCGGACGACCGTTGAAGTCCGTGCGCAGTACGAGGGTGTTGACGAAGAAGCCGATGAGAGTTTCAATCTCGGCGCGATTTCGGTTGGCGATGCCCGTCCCGACAAGGATGTCCGTCTGGTTCGTGTAGCGATGAAGCAGTGATTGAAATGCCGCCAGCAAGGTCATGAAGAGCGTCGCGCCCTCCTGCCTGCCTAAGTTCTTGATACGCGTCGAGAGCTCTTCGGAGAGCGTGAATCGTCGTACGGCGCCGCGAAAACTCTGACGCGGCGGACGCTCTCTATCAAACGGCAGCGCCAGCACCGGAAGCTCGCCGCCGAGCTGTTGCTTCCAGTATTGAAGCTGGCGTTCCAGATTTCCCTTCGTCAACCATTCGCGTTGCCATACCGCGTAGTCTGCGTATTGAATTGGCAACTCCGGCAGTGGTGATTCTTCGCCCGCACTGTAGGCGCGATACAAACTTGCAATCTCATTCAACAGCACGCCCATGGACCAGCCGTCGCTGACAATGTGGTGCATGGTAAACAGCGCGATGTGCTCTTCCGCTCCCAACCTTAATAGCTGCACGCGCAGCAGCGGCCCGGCGCTCAAGTTGAACGGTCTCTGCGCCTCCGCATCGATCAACTCCTGCGCTCGCTGCTCGCGCTCGGCTGCTGCCAACTCGCTCAGCTCCGTCACCACAATCCCCAGCCGCTGCGCTTCTCCAATCACCTGCACGGCTTCGCCATTGATACTCTCGAAAGTGGTGCGCAGTACTTCGTGCCGTCGCACAATCTCAGTCAGCGTTCGTTCCAGTGCGTCGATGTTCAGTTGTCCCTGCAGCCGCACTGCGGCCGGCACGTTGTAGAACGCGTTGCCAGGCTCCAGCTGGTCCAGGAACCACAGTCGTTGCTGAGCAAAGGACAGAGGCGTTCTGTCAGTGTTTGCTCTTCTGGGAATTACCTGGATTGGGGTGATGTCCTCTTCCGCGAGCAGACTCAAAAAAAGCGAGCGCTCTTCGGCGGAGAGATCCGTGCTATTAACCGGGTTTGTCATACTCTCGAATAACAGATCACCGTGCTACTGCGGTAATCCGTTTTTCCTTTCTAGCTTCATTGCTTTGACTCTTTGGAATGTCGAGGCGATCTTGGCGGTCTGTCCCGGTCGGGGCTCGTTTGCGATGAGCGTCTGTGAGAATGCCGCCACGGTACTGGCGTCGAATAGCCAGCGGAGTGGCGCTTCAATCTGGAAAAGGTTGCGCACTCTGGAAATGAGTTGGGTGGCGAGGAGTGAGTGTCCGCCTGCGTCAAAGAAATTGTCGTGGATGCCAATCCGCTCCAGGCCCAGGACATTGGCCCAAAGCGCGGTCAAGACCTCCTCAGTCGCATTGCGTGGCGCAACGTAAGCTTTCTCCAACTCGGGGCGAGCTCGATCGGGCGGCGGCAGCGCCCGCCGATCGATCTTCCCATTCGTCGTCAAGGGTAACGACTCCAGCACCATAAAGGACGGCGGCACCATGTAATCCGGTAACTGCTCCTGGAGGAAGCGGCGCAACTCGACTACCAGTTGACGGTTGGAGTTTTCCTGGAGGGGATCGTTGGCGTAAGTGTTAAGCGGCCGGGAAGCAGTCGCGGTGGCCGGCCAACGGACGAGCACCGGTGTGAGGGTGTCGCGGCGAGTGAATAAAACGTCATAATGTCCTTCCGAGTCATCCGCGGACCAGTTCAACGCCACGTCGTAAGGCAGGTCATGACTCAAGGCCCAGAACTGCTCCGGATCTATTGCGGAGTCGTGCGGAGCTGACTCTCGAAACTCGCGGGCTGTCTCCGGCCCCTCGTCACTATTAAGCCAGGCAAGAATCTGGTTGGCTGAGTGAAGACGTGCATTCGCAACACTGGCAATGCCTAGTGCCGGTGGGTTGGTCTGCTCCAGGAGTTTTCGGACTTTTGTTAGAGTCAGCGATCGCTGTTGCCAATCCAACCATTCGATATCCGTGGCAGAGCCCGCTGCTTCAGGTCCAACATGCAATGTCACGTCGTAGCGAAACTGGGTCAGCTCGTTGTGATGATGTCCCCGCTTGAGTTGAACTTCGACGCGCTTGATCTCAGGCAGGCGCTGCTTCAGCGCAGTAAAGAAAGCGGGGTCTATTAACAACTCTTTTTCGGTCCGGACCTGCTTGTGCAGTTGCTGTGCGAATTGAGCTTTAGAGAGCGACGGCGCCGTCTTATTCATCAGTACGGCAGCGTGGAAGGCCGAGAGCAACGGCAGGCTGCGCACATCTCCAATGAAGACTGCGCCGCCCGCTGCCACGGCCTTGACGGCCCCTTCCAGTACGCGCACAAGGTAATCGACATTCGGAAAGTATTGGCTGACGGAATTGATGATGACCGTATCAAAAGTCCCGGCTTCGATCTCCATGAAGTTGTCGGCCCTGCGCGGCAGGAGCTTTACTTGAGGAGGCAGTTCCCGGTTTTCCGCGGAGAGCCGGTCCTTCAATTGTGCAAGGGTGGCGGACGAGAAGTCAGTGGCCCAATAGCGTGTACAAATTGGAGCAATGCGGAAGAGCAGAAGACCTGTGCCGCAGCCAATTTCGAGCACCCGTTGCGGCTGCAAATCCAGAATGCGCGCGATGGTGGAGTCTAACCACTCGCGCATTTCCTCGTCCGGGATAGGTTGCCCTGTATAACTACTGTCCCACCCAATGATATTGAAAGTCGGATCGAGACCGGGGAGCGTGCGGGTCTGCAAGTCGTCAAAGAGAGCTTGCCATTGCTCGACTTGCTGGTGAACTTCCGAGTCACTCATCCGCGGCAATGGCTGAGGGACCACATAAGCGACCAACCTTGTCTCATCCGACAGGTCCTGGCGGGCCATTACCTCGGCGTCACGGACGGCCGGGTGCCGGCGAAGGGTGGACTCGATCTCGCCAAGCTCGATGCGGAAGCCGCGAATCTTGACCTGTTCATCCGCGCGGCCAAGAAATTCGAGGTT
>DASSEB010000439.1:0-4151 GCA_035696765.1 Pyrinomonadaceae bacterium
TGAGCCTGTCGACGTTGAAGCTCAGGTGAGTGTGGTTCTTAGGGGTAAGAAAGTTTTGATCATCGGTGCGGCGCGCAGTGGGATTGCGGCCGCGAAGTTCTTGTTGGGCCAGGGCGCGGTGGTTGCGCTCAGCGATCAGAAGCCGATTGAAAAATGGACGCCGGAAGCACTGGCGCTGAAAGATTCCGGTGTCGGTTTGTTGCCCGGCGAGCCGCCGAGCTGGTTGCTCGATCAACTTGACGTCGTAATTGTTAGTCCGGGAGTGCCGGCGAACATCATTCCGATTCGTTACGCCGAGCGCGCCGGCGCGGAAGTCATCGGCGAGGTCGAACTCGCAGCGCGCTTTTTGAAAGGACGCATCATCGCCATCACCGGAAGCAACGGCAAGACGACGACAACTTCGCTCACCGGCGAGCTGCTGCGCGATGCCGGGTTGACGGTGCAGGTTGGCGGAAACATCGGTAAGCCGTTGATCTCGATGGTCGAGACTTCGCGCGAGGACGGTTGGACAGTCGCGGAGCTTTCGAGTTTTCAGCTAGAGACGATCAAGACGTTTCACCCGACGATTGCAATCGTGCTGAACGTGACGCCGAATCACATGGACCGCTACGAAACATTCAACGACTACGCCGCCGCAAAGCATCGCATCTTCATGAACCAGACGAGTGAAGACGTGGCGGTGCTGAATGCGGACGATCCGACTGTTTCATCCTGGGCGAGCGGGTTGCGAGCCACCGTGATGAACTTCAGCGTCAAGCAAGAGCTCGATAACGGCGTGTTCCTGCGCGGTCGCGAACTGATTTATCGCGGAGAGGTTTTGCTGAACGTCGACGAGATGAAACTGCGCGGACTGCATAACGTCGAAAACGTTGCGGCAGCATTCGCGGCAGGGATTGCAGCGGGTGCCGGCGTCGAGTCGATGAACGGTACCGCGAAACGATTCAATCCGGTCGAGCACCGGCTCGAGTTTGTCGCTGAGATCGAAGGAGTCAAGTTTTACAACGATTCGAAAGCGACGAGCGTTGATGCGACGTTGAAAGCGCTCGAAGCGTTCGCGCAAGAGGCGGGGAAAGTTGTTTTGATTCTTGGCGGTCGCGGGAAGAAAGCTCCGTACGCGCCGCTTGAACCGCTCGTTCGCGAGAAAGTCAGAAAGCTGGTGCTCATCGGCGAAGATGCGGAGACGATCGCAAACGAGTTGGGGCCGAGCGCGCCGTACGAGCGTGCGTCAGACATGAAGGACGCGGTCGAGCGTTCATTCAACGCGGCGGACAAGGGCGATGTAATTCTGCTCGCCCCGGCGTGTGCGAGCTTCGATATGTTTGAGAGTTTCGAACACCGCGGGAAGGTGTTCAAAGACGAAGTGAGCCACAAAAAGGCACAAAACGCACAAAAGATCAGTTGAGGGCTTTTGTTACTGTTTGGTGGCGTGAACTGGAATGGCTAGAAAACTTGCTCCAGACAAATGGCTCTTCGCGGCGACCACCGGCCTCGCGCTTTTCGGCGTGGTTATGGTCTACAGCGCTTCAGCCATCCTGGCGCAAAAGGAAAACGGCAACCAGTTTTACTACGTGATCAAGCAAAGCGTTTGGGTGGCGCTCGGCTTCATCGTCATGTTGCTGGCGATGCAGTTCAACTACCAGCAACTCAAAAGCCGTCGCATTGTCTACACCCTCTTGTTTCTTTGCACGATTGGTCTGCTCGGCGTGTTTGCTTTCAGCAGCATCAACGGCGCGCACCGTTGGTTGAAGTTTCCCGGCTTTTCGCTACAGCCGTCAGAAATTTCAAAGCTGTCGCTGATTATTTTTCTCGCTTACTTTCTGGAGAAACGCGCCGGTGAAGAGGGAGACTTCTGGCGCACGTTTCTTCCGTGCGGGATCGTGACCGGTTGCCTTGCGGTGCTCGTCGTGATCGAGCCCGACTTCGGCACCGCGATGATGCTGGTCTTGATCTTCACGGTAGTGATCTACACCGCCGGAGCGCGTGTACTTCATCTGGCGATGGCGGCTGCGCCGGCGTTGGTGGTCGCCGCAGGCTTATTGATCTTCGTGCCGTGGCGTCTCAAGCGTCTCATCACGTTTCTCGATCCGTGGGCGGACCAGCAAGGCGCAGGGTTTCAGGTGGTCCAATCACTGATCGCCATCGGATCCGGCGGCACCAACGGACTCGGCTTCGCTCAGGGTAAGCAGAAGATGCTGTTTCTTCCGTTTGCGCACTCAGATTTTATTTTCGCTGTCGTCGGCGAGGAACTCGGACTGGTTGGCGCAGTCGCCGTGATTCTGGTGTTTGCACTTTTTCTCTGGCGTGGTATTCGCACGGCTTTGCTGGCGCCCGACAGATTTGGGATGTTGCTGAGTATCGGCATCGTCACCAGCATCGTGGCCCAGGCGCTCTTTAATATTAGCGTGGTGCTTTCGCTCGTCCCGACGAAAGGGATACCGCTGCCGTTCATCTCGTACGGCGGTTCGTCTCTGGTGCCGACACTCGCCGCTGTCGGAATACTACTAAACGTTTCGCAACACGCGAGCGGATCGATTGGTGGCGGTGGAGGATTGCTCGAGAAGGCGGCGACGAAATTGCGAGAGCGAAAGAGTCTCACCGTCGCGCCGCCGGGTAACGTACGAACCACTCGCTTTGTTCATTGACATGCGCGTACTGATCGCTGCCGGCGGCACTGGCGGACACATTTATCCGGGCATCGCGGTGGCCCAGGAGATCATGCGGCGCGATGCCAGTTCGAAAGTTCATTTCGTCGGCACCGCGCGCGGGTTGGAAACGCGCCTCGTGCCGCAAGCGGGTTTTGAGTTGTCGCTCATTGAAAGTGCCGGGCTGAAGAATGTGAGTCTCGGCGCACGGGTGAGGGGAGTCGCGGTACTGCCGAAGAGTTTTGTTTCGGCGCGGAGGGTGATGCGAGCGTTTCAGCCGGACGTCGTTGTAGGGGCTGGAGGTTATGTGTCGGGTCCGGTGGTCTTGACGGCTGCCATCACGAACCGGCCGACACTCGTGATGGAGTCAAACGCGTTGCCGGGTTTGACGAATCGGGTGCTGGCGCGCTTCGTCGATCGTGCGGCAGTTTCGTTTGAGCAGGCCGTGCCTTACTTTCGTGGCAAGGCCAAAGTGACCGGCAATCCTGTGCGGCGAGAGTTTTTTGAAATACCACCAAAGCGGCGCGAGCCGGGGAAGTTTTCGCTCCTCGTGTTTGGTGGATCGCAAGGCGCGCGGGCGATCAATGAAGCGATGGTGGCGGCGCTGCCGAGGTTAAGAGAGTTGCCGGTGCAACTTCGCATCAAGCATCAAACCGGCGCTGCTGATTTTGAGAAGGTAAAGGCTGCTTATCTGGACGCGGGCTGGAACGAACACGGGGAGGTGCGCAGTTATATTGACAACATGGTGGCGGATTTCGCTGAAGCGGATCTTGTGCTCTGTCGCGCAGGCGCAACGACGACAGCGGAACTAATCGCAGCCGGTAAGGCGTCGATCATGGTCCCGTTTCCGCAAGCCGCCGACGACCACCAGCGAAAGAACGCAGAGGCTTTGCAGTCTGCCGGAGCCGCACGAATGATCTTGCAGCACGAGTTGAGCCACGAAAGGTTGGTTACGGAAATTGAGAGATTGGTAAAAGCACCGGAAGAGTTGACTCGAATGGAAGAAGCAAGCCGCAAATTGGCACACGGCGACGCGGCCGCCGCCGCTGTAGACATGATCGAAGAGCTTAGCCACAAAAAGGCACAAAAAGCACAAAAGTGAACTGAACATGGACCACATAACACTTGGCAACTTCAGGCGCGCAAACTGAAAAATATTTTTTTGTGTCTTATGTGCCTTTTTGTGGCTAAAAATTAAATGTTTCGGAGAATCCAACACGTCCATTTCGTCGGCATCGGTGGCATCGGCATGTCCGGCATTGCCGAGGTGCTCGTCAACCTCGGCTTTCGCGTCTCCGGTTCCGATCTCAAGCGCTCGAACGTCACCGATCGCCTGCAGCACATGGGTGTTGAGATCTTCGAAGGTCACACCGCGGAAAATGTCGGACACCCGCACGTCGTCGTCCGTTCGACAGCCGTGCGTGATGACAATCCCGAGATCGTCGAAGCGACTCGGCGCTCGATTCCCGTCATCCCGCGCGCCGAGATGCTCGCCGAGTTGATGCGACT
>DASSEB010000440.1:0-13064 GCA_035696765.1 Pyrinomonadaceae bacterium
ATCGTGACGGAATCGGGTTGGAGATCGATAGCGCGCTGGATCGTGTCGCGCCATCGGTCTTCCGTTTCGCCCATCATGCCGGCGATGAGATCAATGTTGATCTGCGGGAAATTGACTTCACGCGCCCAGTCGTAAGCGCGATAAATTTCGGGTGAGAGGTGCGCGCGGCCGTTTGCCGCGAGCACCTCGTCGTTGAAATGTTCGATACCAAGACTGAGCCGCGTCACTCCGATCTCTTTTAATGTTTGGAGTTTCGACTTTTGCAGCGTGCCTGGTTCACATTCAAACGTGACTTCTTCCGCGTTCCGCCAGCTCACGTGACGATTCAATCCATCGACGAGATAGTGCAACTGTTTGTCGCTGATGTATGAAGGCGTGCCGCCGCCGAAGTATGCGAAGCGCAGTTTGCGTCCCTGAAACGCGGGCATGCGGCTGTAAAGCTCGTTCTCTTTGATCAGGGCGTCGAGATAGACCTCGATCTCGGAAGCGTTCTTGTCCGTGTAGACCTTGAAGTAACAGAAGAGGCAGCGCTTCCGGCAAAAGGGGATGTGGATGTACAGGCCTAACGGATCGTCGACTCTGGGCGGCTGATTGAGTGCGTCGAGGACGGCAGGAACAAACTCAGGCTTCCACTGCGAGAAGGGCGGATAGTTCGAGACAAAATAGTTTCCTACTTCAGTTCTGGTTTGAGCGATGTCTACCGTCATTCCAAACTCAACTTAGCATCAATGCTGCGCAATGAGCAATCGGGGTGAATTCAGCCACGATGGCACGGATGTACTACGCGCCCGGCGATTGATAGGTTGCGCCTTCGTGACGAGCCGTTGTATAGAAACCCGATGCCCCCGAGATCCGGATTCACTTTTTCGCACGCCCGCAACTATTTACCGTATTTGCTGTTGCTCCTGATTTTTATTGCCGGCGTGTGGCTGATCCTCGCTGTTGGTTCACGACTGCATCCTGCCGGTTCGGTCTCACCGACAACTGCTCCGGTATCACCGACCGGCACGCTTTGGGAAAACTTTAGAACGCCGCTCAGTATTCTGCTCACGCAGATCATCGTCATCTTAACTTTGGCAGGACTGTTTCGCCGTTTGTTTCGCGCTATTCACCAACCACCCGTGATGGGCGAGATGATCGCGGGCATCGTGCTGGGACCGTCAGTGCTGGGGCTACTCTTCCCCCAGGCGCTTTCGTTTCTCTTTCCCGCGGCTTCGTTGGAGACGTTGCGACTGCTCAGCCAGATCGGCGTCGTGCTCTTCATGTTTATTGTCGGGATGGAGCTCGACCTCAAACACGTACGAGAAAAAGGATCGGCAGCGGTGATGATTAGTCACGCGAGCATCATCGTGCCTTTTCTTCTCGGCGCCGCGCTGTCGCTTTTTCTTTATCGAGAACTGGCGTCGCCAGGAACCTCTTTCAACGCATTTGCGTTATTCATCGGGGTTGCGATGAGCATCACCGCTTTTCCGGTGCTCGCCCGGATCCTTGAAGACCGCGGCATGTCGCAAACTTATCTCGGCTCGATCGCGATCACATGTGCTGCCGTCGACGATGTCACTGCCTGGTGCATCCTGGCGCTGGTGATCGCACTCGTGAAATCCACCGGTATCGGGATCTCCGCGATCACGATCGTTCTGACACTGATCTTTGCAGCTTCGATGTTCTTTGTCGTGCGGCCGCAGTTGGGTCGTTTAATCAAAGAACCTGACTCGCAACTCCACCGGCGCCGGCTGATTCCGATCATCCTGGCGTTTGTTTTGGCCTGTGCGCTGCTGACCGAAACGATTGGCATACACGCCTTATTCGGAGCTTTCGTAGCTGGAGTAGTGATGCCTCCGGTGGCGAAGTTCAGGAGCTTTCTCAAAGACAAGCTTGAGGCTTTCGGTTCTCATGCGCTGCTGCCGCTGTTCTTTGCGTTCACCGGGTTGCGCACGCAAGTCGGGCTGCTGAACAAATGGCAAGACTGGCTTTTGTGCGTGGTGATCATCCTGGTCGCGATTGCAGGTAAACTGGGCGGCAGCATGTTGATGAGTCGCTGGACGGGAATGAACTGGTCGCAGTCGTTCTCGATCGGCGTACTCATGAACACGAGAGGATTGGTGGAGCTCGTGGTGCTGAATATCGGCTACGATCTTGGTATTCTCTCGGGGCGAATTTTTACAATGATGGTGTTGATGGCACTCGTAACGACGTTTATGACCGGACCACTTCTTTCACTGGTTAGGACTCGCGATTGAAAAGGAGAACAGTGATGACAAGAAAGATGTTGTTGATGGCCGCCATGGCTTTGACTTTGTCAGGCCTCGCCTTCGCGGTAACGAAACCAAACTTCAGCGGCACGTGGAACATGGATCGAGCGCGTAGCTTTGGTCTGCCCGGAAATATGAACCAGACCCTCACCATCACACATAAAGACGATCAGATCGAGTTGGAAACAAAGCTCATTCAGCCTGACAACGAACGCGTCGTGAAAGACACCTACATTCTCGACGGCAAGGAACACGAGTTCACGCCGCAGGTAGCTCCGAACCAGCCGCCGGCAAAAGGCAAACGAACCGTCGTCTGGCTGCCCGGCGACAAGGGGCTGGAAATAACGGAAGTGACGACTGCTGAAACGCCGAAGGGACCGGTTACAACTCAAGTGGTGAGGAAGTGGACCATTTCGAGCGAAGGCGAGTTAGTGATCGACATGTACGTCGACAACCCAAACATCTCCTACGAAGCCAAGCGGATATTCAAGAAAGCGTAAAACCAGCCACGGATTACACGGATTGCTCTGTGTGAATCCGTGTGTGTAAATCCGTCAATCCGTGGTTCACTTTGCCGAGATATCGTAAGCCGCCATCTCGTTCGAGTTGCGGACGAGCAACCGGCCGCCGGCGATCGCGGGATAGTTCCACGTCTGACCCTGAAGGGCGGTGAAGCGCGCCACCTCCGTGTACTTGTCCGGTGAAGCCTTGACCAACGCGATGTCGCCCTGGTCCGAAGTCACAATCAAGTGCCCGCCTGCGAGCAGTATCTGCCCGTATCCGTAGCGCCCCTCTTTCCATTTACGCTCGCCCGTGTTCACATCGAGACAAACCAGAATTCCTTCGTCGAGGCCATAAACGTAGCCGTTATGAAGAACTGAGCTGTTGAACTTGTTCTTCATGTTGTTGTTTTCCCAGATCGTAGTTGCGGTGTAACTGTTGCCGCTGCCCTTGACCTCCACCAGCGCCGCGCCTTTTCCGTATCCTGACGAAATAAAGAAACGGTTCTGATCGACCATGATCGGTTGCGAGACATTGATGCCCATGTCGGTGCTCCACGGATAGCTCCAAAGCAACGATCCGTTTTCCGGAGTCAGTCCAACAACGCGCGACGCACTCACGACAACGATCTGGCGACGTCCAGCGAGTTCAACGAGCATCGGCGAAACGTAAGCCTGCGAATCGTTGAGCACCTTCCAAACGGGCGCCCCCGTGTTCTTGTTGTAAGCGACCACCGATTTGTTTGGAGCGCCGCCCGGAAGCACGATGACTTTGTCGTCAACTATCAACGGCGACGCGGCCATCGCCCAGGGAAGATTATTTGCAGAATTGTCGGAGAGAATATTCTTGCCCCAGATCACGGCGCCCGTGTTGGCATCGAGACAGCGCAACTCGCCGGTTGCGCCCAGCGCGTAGATCCGGCCCTGGTCCCACGTCGGCGTTGACCGTGGTCCATCGCCCGTAGAATCGGTGAATTCGGCGTTCCACTTTTGAGCCCATAGTTCACGACCAGTCCCGAGATCATAAGCCGCGACGACTTCCTGGTTGCGTCGTTGCTCGAGCGTGTAAGCCTTTCCATCGGCAACAGAGAAGGAGGAGTGTCCAACGCCCACCGGTTGTTTCCAAACTACCGGTAATCCGTTCGCAGGCCAGTTCGTCGAGACCGGCGCTTCGTCATACTTGCCATCACGTTTGGGACCGCGGAAGTTAGTCCAGTAGTTTCGCGCGGTCGCAGGCTGAGCGGGTGCTGTTTCAGCCGGCGACGCCGTAGCACTCGCTTGCGGAGAGGGGCTCGCCGCAGCAACGGGTGCGGATGCGGCTTGTGCAGCTTGCTGTTGGCGGTGCTGTTCCACCGCGGCATCGTGCGCCCGTCTCGAGCTGGAGCAGCCCGCAATGATCAAAAGGATTGAGAGCAACAAGATGGATCGTCTAAACATAAGCCACACCCCTTTTAGATATTTACTTGTTAGACGACGGAATGGCAAGAATGTTTCCGAGAAGTGAGAGTTAGCCACAAAGAGGCACAAAAGGCACAAAACGTTTTCGGCTGAACTTTTGTGCTTTTGTGCCTCTTTGTGGCCCAACAATACTTTTTGCGGCTAACTGCCGATGCAGTAGAGGTTCTTCTCGCCGCGGATAAAGATTCGGCCGTCAGCAATCGCGGGAGACGCATACACCGGCTCTCCAACCGAGTTCGTCCCGAGTATCTCGTGCTTCGGACCTGACTTCACGATAAACGTGTCGCCATCTTCGCTGGTCATCAGAATCTTTCCTTCAAACGCAACCGGAGAAGCGGTGAACGTTGCCGGGATCGGAATTCGGCCACCTTCGTATTTCACTTCGCCTGTCTTCGCGTCGATGCACGTGAGAATGCCACGGTCGGTTGTTAGATAGAGATAGTCGCCATACAGGATCGGTGACGGCACGTACGCCGTGCCTTTCTCATATTTCCACGGCACATTCGGCGTACCAGTGAGATCCCCACTCTGGCCTAAGCGAATCGCGAGGGCGATCTTCGCCGGAAAGCCCGCAACCAAAAACACCATCTCGTTGTTTGCGACCGGCGACGGAATCGCATTGCTCTCGACGCCCTTGTGACGCCACAATTCTTTGCCAGTCGCGGGATCGTATGAAATGACTGTCTCTGTTCCGCTCGTGATCAACTCGGCCCGGCTCGCAGTGCGGACAAGCAAAGGCGTGGACCAGCTTACCTGCACCTTTCGCGGCGTCCTCCAAACCTCTTTGCCGGTCTTCTTATCCAGTCCAACAATAAATGACGCTGCGCCGTTTTCTTCGTCAGCCTGCACGATCACGAGGTTTTCGAAAAGGATGGGCGACGTTCCGGTTCCCATTCCGACAGTGCCGAGCTTTCCGAGTTGCGCTTTCCACGCCAGCTTGCCTTTGTAGTCGTATGCATACAAACCTTCAGTGCCGAAGAACGCATAGACCAGCTTGCCGTCAGTCGCCGGTGTTGATGCGGCGTACGAACTCTTGCGGTGCCGGTTGTCATACGGCGTACCTTCCCATGCAGTCGACTCCCAAAGGATTTTCCCACTGTCCCGATCGAGACACAGCACTTTGAACGTGTGTTTGTGATCTGCGCCAACGCTGTCGGGATGAAGAAACTCTTTATCGCCCTCGAGAACGTGCTTCACAGCCTTAGCTCCCGGCACCACCGGCCCTTCAATCGCCGTTGTCAGAAATACTTTGTTGCCCCACACGATTGGCGACGAATGCGAGCGACCTTCGATCGCAGTCTTCCACTTGATATTCTTCGTCGGACTCCACTCAGTCGGAAGATTTTTTTCGTTGGAGATACCCGAGCCATCGGGGCCTCTCCACTGCGGCCAATTCCCTGCCGAGGCGTTGTACGCGAGCGAGTTGAGCGCGGCAAAAAAGATCCCAAGACCAAGTGTTAATGTGATTCCGCGTAATAGTTTCACAGTGCTAATCCTTTCCGTGTTCATCCGTGGCTATTTTCCAGATTTGTTATTCGACGCAGGCGCTTCCCCAAACGCAAACAGATGCGAGATCGTGCGTACGATCAAGAGTCCATCCGAAATGGCCGGTGTAGCCATCATGACCTCACCTACCGGGTTCTTCGATAGCAGCTCGTACTTCGGTCCGGCCTTCACTACAAAAACGTCACCGTCTTCACTCGACAAATAAATCTTTCCGTCAGAAGCGACCGGCGAAGCAGTAAACGCGCCGCCAGTGCCGCCTAACCGCTCCTGGTAAACACGCTCGCCGGTCTTTGCGTTGTAAGCAGTCAACACTCCCTGATTCGAGCACGTGTAAAGCAAATCTCCATACACGATTGGCGTGGGCATGTATGGACCACCGCGCTGCTTGCTCCACGCGATGAACTCGCTCGATTCTTTTCCGTCTTTCAGCGTGAGGTCGCCGTTGCCGCCTGGCCGGATAGCATAGATCGGCTGTACCGGTGGGTAACCGCTGGTGACAAAGATTAGATCGTGGGCTACGAAAGGTGTCGGGGTCGTTATCTCCGACATCGGGCCGAGCCGCCACAACTCTTTTCCAGTTGCGGGATCGTAACCCCGGATCGCTTTGGTGCCGTTGGCGATTAGTTCCGCGCGCAGTTTACCTTCATAAACTGTCGGCGAGCCCCACGAAGACAGCTCCTCGCGCTCAGTTTTCCATACTTGTTTTCCGGTTTTGATGTCGTAAGCGGCGATGAACGAATTCTTTTGAATGTCAGCCTGGACTATCACGAGGTTCTTGTAAATCGTGGGCGAGCTGCCATACTCCCATTGATAGTCGACGTCGTAGAACCATCCGGCATCAAGCACGCCGAGATCCTGCTTCCACAAGAGCTTGCCGTTGAAGTCGTAAGCGTAGAGACCTTCGGAACCGAAGTTGACGATCAAATATTTTCCGTCAGTGGCGGGCGTTGATGCGGCATGCGACGACTTCGGATGACGCTTAACTTTTGGCATACCTTCGTACGCGGTGCGTTCCCAAAGGATTTTGCCGGTCGACTTGTCGAGAGCAAACACTTTCCACGCATGCGCGGGATCGACTTTGACCGGCTCGACGTCGCCGTAGAGTCCGAAACGGGTTTCGTCTTTTGGCGCACTGCTGACCGCGGTGGGCACGAAGACCTTGTCGCCCCAAACTACGGGGCTCGAGTGCGAGAGTCCGGGAATAGCTGTTTTCCAACGGACGTTCTCTGACTTCGACGCGTCCCATTTCACTGGCTTCGGTTGACCTTCAGTTACTCCGGTCGCGCCTGGACCACGAAACTGCGGCCAGTTCTGTGCTTGCGTCGTCGTGGTAAAACCTGCGACAAGGACAATGAGAGGGAGTATCAGTCGTTTCATGGTTTGACCTCTTCAACGCGCTTCATTTGACTCGTGTTTGGTCCCTGCTTGAACGTCAATGCGGTAACCTTGTCGCCCTCTACATTGAATGTGAAAGTGACTCCACCAAACGCGAGTGGCCGGAAAGTCGTTTTGCCGAGCGCCATCAATTCCAAATTCTGCCGGCCGAATCCCGAAGCAAACAGTTTTCCGTCCTTGGTGCTGATTGTAAGCTCAGCGCCTTGCTCCCCTTTGTACTTGCCGGCGTAGGACTGGAGCGTAGCGGCGTCGATCGCGAGCGGCGGTTGCGCGCCGGCCTTCTTCAACATCTCGACAATCGCCGCATTCTTCTCATTCCCCTCTGAAACAGCAAGCGCAACTGTTAAATGTTCTGGTTTGAGAGCACCGCTGTCGAGCGCCATCTTGACGAGTTCGGGATTACTCTCCTGCGTTCCCTGCGTCAAAACATCCTCGGCTCCATCAGAGCCTTTTTGCAGCAGCATACGCACGACGTCATAATGTTTGCCGTTGAGTGCCCACGTCATCGCTGTCGCCTGGTAAAAGGTGTCCTTAACCTTGACGTCAACGCCGCGGTCCAGCAGCACTTTCACTACGTCCGCATTGCCGCGCTCGGCGGCTTTGAACAGCGCGGTCATGCCGTAGCGAAACTTAGCGTTCACATCGGCGCCGCGGTCCAGCAACGAAGTAACGGCGGCTGCGTCGCCTTTGCGAACAGCTTCGAAAAGTTGATTATTGAGTTCCTGTTTGGGATCGGTCGTGTTTTGTGTAAACAACAACGCCAGCAGCGACAAGAGGAAGACCTTTTGCAGCAGCAACATGATTTCTCCTCGCGGTGAACAGAACCAAACGAACCACAGATTAACGGATGAGCAGGAACCTGCTAGAATTCAGAAAATTTGTAAACGCAGCAACGTGAGCTTACGTATTGTACATCCTTAAGGTTGCAAGCGCGCATATACTTCTAATCGCTTTTCCACTTTCGGATGACGGGCCTCCAAAATGATTAACCTTATCTCCATTTATTTGAATCTTTGTTTGGCTTTCGTGGTCGTCGCTCCAAGTGATTGGGCGGAATGGCGCGGACCGGCTCGCGATGGTATCTCCACTGAGAAAAACCTGCCGGTGAAATGGTCGCCCACCGGAGAGAACCTCGCCTGGAAAGCCCCGTATGGCGGCCGCTCGGCGCCAATCGTCATGGGCGATCGAGTTTACCTGCAAAACACCGCGGGTAAGGGCGAGACGGAGCAAGAACGGATCATGTGCTTCAACGCCGACACGGGGAAGCTTCTGTGGGAACATCGCTTTAACGTTTACCTTAGCGACGTGCCCCCGCATCGCGTCGGCTGGGCGTCTCCGGTTGGTGATCCGGCCACGGGAAACGTCTACGTGTTTGGCGTGGGCGGTAACCTGATCGGTCTGAATCGCGATGGAAAAGTTTTATGGGAACGCTCGCTCGGCGAGGATTTCGGCTTGTTGACCACGCACGGCGGTCGCACTGTCTCGCCGATCATCGATGGCGATCTGGTTATCATTAGCGGCGTCACCTTCCAGTGGGGTAAGCACGGCGGCGGCGCGCACCGGTTCATGGCGTTCGATAAAAAGACCGGTGAGACCGTTTATGTCAGCGCTCCCGGAGGTCGCCCCTACGATACGACATACGCGCCTCCAATCATCGTCAACGTTAACGGAATGCGGCTGCTCATTCAGGGAGCGAGCGACGGCGTGGTCCATGCGATCAAGCCGCAGACTGGCGAACCGGTCTGGAAACATGAGATCAGTAAACGCGGGCTCAATACCGGCGTTGTCGTACACGGAACGACGGCCATTCTCACGCACAGCGAGGAGAATCTCGCGTCAAGCGAGATGGGAATGATGGTCGCGGTTGACGCGACAGCGAAGGGCGCGATCACGAAAGAGCAGATCAAGTGGACTACGTATGGTTGGCAGGGTGGATTCTCGTCGCCAGTGCTCGACGGCGATCGCCTTTATCAGATCGACAACAGCGCAAACATCGCCGCATTTGATGTAAATACCGGGAAACAACTTTGGCTACAGAATCTCGGAACGATCCAGAAGGCGTCGCCGGTGCTGGCCGACGGAAAGCTGTACGTCGGCACGGAAAACGGGAAATTTTTCATACTCAAACCGAGTGCGACCGGATGTGAGATTCTCGATCAGGACCAGTTGGGGACCGAGGCGCAGCCCGAAGCAATCATCGGATCTGCTGCTGTCTCCAATGGTCGCATCTTTTTCGCGAGCGACTCCAATCTTTACTGCATCGGTAAAAAGTCACACCAGAGTTCATCTGACAGGACAACGGCCGCGGCCGTGGGAACGACGGTGAGTTCAAATCCCGTGACTCACGTGCAAGTCGTCCCGACGGAACTGATCCTGAAAGCAGGCGACAAAGTAAATTTCCGCGCCCGGCTTTTTGACGCGCAAGGTAATTTCATCCGTGAAGAGACGGCGGCAAACTGGTCACTCGATCAACTGAAAGGCACGGTCGAGAATGGTCACTTCACCGCCGGCGCTGATTCGGTTACACAAGCCGGCTGGGTCAAAGCCACGGTCGACGGTGTGACCGGAACCGCAAACGTCCGCGTCTTTCCTCCACTTCCATGGAGCGAAACCTTCGATTCATTTGCAGTCAACACGCTTCCGCCAGGCTGGGTAAATACGACGCTCAAGTTTAGCGTTCAGGATCAGAATGGAAACAAGGTGTTGACCAAGTTAACTACCGGCTCATCCCTACTCACCCGCGCACGTGCTTACATTGGTCCTTCCGATTGGTCCAACTACACTGTGGAAGCCGACGTTTCGGCGACTCAGAAACGACGCCAGCAGGGCGACGCAGGCGTAATCGCTCAGCGCTACGGCTTGACTCTTTATGGCAACAGCCAGATGCTGCATATCGAGCCGTGGCAACCCGAGATTGCTCGAACAAAGGCTATCCCTTTCGCCTGGAAACCAGACACGTGGTATCGCCTCAAGCTACAGGTCGAGAATCTACCCGATGGAACGACGCGCGCGCGCGGAAAAGCGTGGGCAGTCGGCGAACCCGAGCCTGCCGCGTGGATGATCGAACGCATCGACCCGATTCCTAACCGGCAGGGAGCGCCCGGAATATTCGGCAACGGTCTGGCTGAACTCTACTTCGACAACATAAAGGTGTACGCGAACAAATGAGATCCAAAACTACAAAATCCAACGCCATAATTTCTCGAGCCGGTATTCTGGCCTGCGCGCTCATCATCCTGAGTGCTGCTGCTTACTGCCTCGTGCCTGCTGTTTCGGCATCCGATCCCGGTTCTGGCGATTGGCCCATGTGGGGAGGAACGCCGGACCGCAACATGGTTTCAAACATGAAAGGCTTGCCGACGTCCTGGGATGTGAAGAGCAAGAAGAACGTCAAGTGGGTGGCACAACTCGGCTCGCAGAGCTACGGAAATGTGGTTGTCGCCGGCGGCATGGTATTCGTCGGCACCAATAATGAAGGATTGCGCGATCCGAAGATCACCGGCGATAAAGGCGTGTTGATGGCTTTTCGTGAGTCGGATGGCGAGTTCATGTGGCAGATGGTACATGACAAGCTCGCCGCCGGACGCGTAAACGATTGGCCATACCAGGGCGTTGCTTCCTCGCCGTTAGTCGACGGCGATCGCGTTTATTACGTCTCCAATCGCGCCGAGCTCATGTGTCTCGACACGCAGGGTTTTCGCGACAAGGAGAATGATGGACCAGTCACTGACGAAAAACTGACCGGCGATACCAACGCCGATGTCGTGTGGAAGTTCGACATGATTGAAGAGGTCGGGTCGCTGCCGCACAATCTGGCGAACTCATCGCCCGTCATGTACGGCGACCTAATCTATGTCAGCACGTCGAACGGCCAGGACGAGAGCCATGTAAACATTCCTTCACCGAAAGCGCCCGCGATCATCGCCATCAATAAAAAGACCGGCAAGCTGGTGTGGGAAGACAATTCCGTCTTTGACAAAATCCTGCACGGACAATGGTCTTCGCCAACGGTCGGAACAATCGGTGGTGTGGTCCAGTTGGTCCACGCGCAAGGCGACGGTTGGATTCGCGGGTATGAAGCTTTGACCGGCAAGAAGCTTTGGGAGTTTGACTCCAATCCGAAAGAGTCAGTTTGGCCCAAGACACGCAATGAACTCATCGGCACGCCGGTGGTCTATGAAGATAAGGTTTACATCGCGAACGGCCAGGATCCGGAACACGGCGAAGGCGTGGGCCACATGTACTGCATCGACGCCACTAAGCGCGGCGACATCACGAAGACCGGCATGGTCTGGCACTTCGACAAGATTCGTCGCTCCATCTCGACGCCGGCCATCAAGGACGGCATCGTTTACCAGGCTGATTTCAGCGGCTTCCTCTACGCGCTCGATGCGAAGACAGGCGAGCCTTACTGGCAGCACGACCTCTTCGCGGCTGTTTGGGGCTCGCCGATGTTAGTTGACGGCAAGGTTTATCTTGGCGACGAAGACGGCGACGTCGTGATCATGCAGGAAGGCAAAACCAAAAAGGTAATCGCCGAGATCAACATGGGTAGCTCTGTTTACTCGAGCGCTGTTCCAGCCCACGGAACGCTTTTCATCTCCAACCGCAATCAACTTTACGCATTGTCGGAAGCTGCCGCGGCTAAACCTGCCACTGCACGTAATCGATAATGTTCGACTGAAGAGATTTCACGCGAAGGCGCAAAGATGCAAAGTTTTACTTGCTGTCTTTGCGCCTTTGCATGAAAGAACTTATGAAGGATTTTGATTTTCAACCTCGTACTCGCGTGATCTTTGGCGCAGGTGTCGTCGCGCGTCTCGGCGAGCTAGCGCGCGAGTTGAACTTTCAGCGCACGTTGCTCGTCGCCGACGAGGGACTCGTCGCGTCCGGACACGTGGACGAAGCAGTTGGGCCTTTGCAAAAGGCCGGCGTCCAGGTATTTCGCTTTCACGATTTCGAAAGCAATCCTGACACGCGAATGGTTGAGGCCGGAACTGCTCTCGTCTCGCCGTTGCAGATCGATTCGATTATTGGGCTCGGCGGCGGCAGCTCGATGGACTGTGCCAAGGGCATTAACTTTCTGCTGACCAACGGCGGACGCATGTCTGACTATCACGGCTACGGCAAAGCAACGCGTCCCATGCTGCCGATGATCGCGATACCAACGACAGCCGGGACAGGAAGTGAAGCTCAGACCTATGCCTTAATCTCCGACGCCGAAACCCACGTCAAGATGGCTTGCGGCGATCCGAAGGCGGCGTTTCGAGTTGCACTCCTCGATCCGGCGTTAACGGTATCGCAACCGCGAAGCATCACTGCGACTTCAGGCTTCGACGCGATCGCCCACGCAGTCGAGACGTTTGTCACAACCAAACGAAATCCTTTGTCCGAGATCTTTTCGCGTGAAGCGTGGCGATTGCTCGAGCCTAATTATGAACGAGTGCTCGAGCAGCCGAATGATTTAGAAGCGCGTGGCGCGATGCAGTTGGGAGCGTTCTATGCGGGACTCGCGATCGAGAATTCGATGCTGGGCGCGACGCATGCTTGCGCCAACCCTCTGACGGCGCGTTATGGAACCGCTCACGGCGCCGCTATCGCGATGTTGCTTCCGTCGGTAGTGCGTTGGAACGAAAGTGTGGCCGCCGATCAATACAGAATGCTTCTCCGCTGGTCCAGTGTGGCGGACAAGCCGCACGAGTTAAGCGCGACCGAGGCACTGGCACGGCGACTGGAGGAACTGGCTGAGGCCGGCGGCTTGCGAAATAAACTCAGCGCAACTGGAATTAGCCAAACTGATTTGCATGAGCTTGCGACCGAAGCGGCCGAGCAGTGGACGGGCACCTTCAACCCGCGGCCATTCAACAAGGAAGGAGCAATCGAGGTTTACCAATGCGCGTATTGAAGACGCTACTCGTGGTTCTTTGTCTCGCAGTTTCGGCACTAGCCCAGG
>DASSEB010000441.1:0-21576 GCA_035696765.1 Pyrinomonadaceae bacterium
TGTGCCTCGGCCATGTACGTTGATACCTGATTCGGCCCAACGAGGCACGAAGGACGCTCTGAAATAATTTCGATTACTACGCGGCTCAGGAACTCAAATACGATACCGAGATCGGCTCTGCTGCCGGTCAAGTTAGCAACAAACGCAGTTAGCCAGCCGTCGGGGAACCCAGTTTTCTCAACTGCGGTTGTAACTGCGTTTCGTGAGACCGGCGGAGCCACGAGTATCCAAATCGTCTTCAGCAGGTTCGGATCATAAGGCTGAAGTTTGCCATGCACGCGGACACGCACAGCGCGGTTGGACTCACCACTTTCTACCTTTACCGTTGGTGCACCGCTTAAGCCCAGGTCTTTCGCCAACTTGCCTAACTGCGAACCCAAACGACGTTCAAACCCCGACAAGCCCTTTGCGGTTGCCAGAGTGACCAAAGACTGGCTTAGCTCAACACTGATCGGGATCGTTGATTCTGGGGTCATAGCTAACAACCGCCTTGCAAGGAGACGATGCTAATGTGATCGACGCCTACTCAATTTGCTCGTCAGGCAATCTCGTCGGATCGATCAATTCTTTTTCCGCGCTTACAACTATTGACGGATAGTTCACATAGACAAACTGCCAAACAAAAGGTCGTAAATCCGGCGTCCTGACTATTATCGCGAGGCGATCGGCGGCTCGATCTCCGATAAAGGTTTTCAAATCATCCATCAGTTGCCGGGTTTCTTCTACGGGCAAGGCCAGGAATCGCTTCCCGTCTTGCGAGTGGACCCAGCGCGCAATGCCGGATTCGATTTCCTGTGGGAATCCGATCAAGTTGTAGATTTGTTTGTTAACCGGCAAGTCAGATCGCAGCGCCATGCGGACCTTTTCAGTAACGTCGATCAACTCAGGTATCTTCGGATTCGCGTCTGCAAAAGCTGTCAAGATAGCCAGAAGATTACGCACCGGGACATTTTCTTTAACTAAACGCTGTAGAACTTCCGCCAGGTTTACGAGCGCCGCATCGTTAGGCACTGCGTTCTGCAAAAGGGTTCGTTTCTCTTCGTCATTCTCCGCGTTCCATTGCTCGAGCATGTTCTCCACTTCCTGCACGCCGAGGAAACTCTGAAGGTGCTTGCGCAGCAAATGCCCCAGATGGAGAATCATGAACTGGTAAGAATCTTGTAGTGGCAGACCAGCCTGCTCTGCTTGTCCCCACGATGATTCAGGCAGCCATACTCCTTGCGTGCCGTCGATGGGATTCAATGTAGTGCGGCCTTCGATTCCCAGTAGGGTGCATTGCGCACTGTCCGGACAAAATTTTTCTCCCGCGTAGACCACCCCTGAGGTTATGGGAACTTCGTCCAGGGCCAATAGGTACAGGCCCGGTGGAAATTCTGCATTTGAACGGACACGAACCCCGGGAACACTTACCCCAGTATTCAAGGTGATGTCCTGGCGCATCGCCGGAATATCTATTTGAAGCATACGACTGACTTCAGGTGTTGCTTCGTCCAGCGGAAACAACCGGGCATCGGCCTCGACGACGACGGGCGTGAAAACCGGAAGATCGGCGACGGTGTTTTTGCTCGTGTCAGTAGAGGGAGCGCGTGTTTGCCGGTAACGATTGAGGCTGAGATCGAGTTGCGCCCCGATGAGGCGTTGCCGGTGCGCCGTCTCGATTGAAGGATCATCCGACACGGCACGTAGCGCTTCGCCGAGGGTGCGGTATTGTGATGTCGTTTTAATTAGATCCGAGAACTCATTTATCAGCGTAACTAGATCGTCAACTACAGTTGCACTATTTCTCTTTGCCTGCAGTGAAATGTTGGCGCGGAAATGATCGAGCACTTTCGGCGCTGTCGAACGGAGGGCTTCGACGAAGCCGAGGCGGCCGCGGAAAGTTGCCTGGAATTGAAGACTGCTGTCATTCTCGGCGGCAAATACGCTTTCGGCACGAGCCAGCCCTCGCTCGTATTCGGCTTGAGCGCGCTCGAGGTCTGCGCGTCGCAAAAGACTGTCACCCGTTCTCAAATCAACATCAGCGAGCCGCTCGAAGTCGATATGACCTTCGAGTTCCTGGCGGCTGAGCTCGTAGAATTCGGCCGCTTCTGCATAATTCCCCGCCTTGTATATTTCTCTGCCCTGGTTTGCGCGGTAATCTGCCAATCGTTCGTACAGCATCCGAGTTCGGAGCCATGGCGGCGCGTCACTCAACACGCGCGCGATCGCCTCGGAAGCGTCGGACCAGTTTTCGAGTTCGGCGCACGCGTATGCGAGATTGAGGCGATACCAAAAGTTTTCCGGTACCTCCTCGCACGCCACGAGCAGGACATCGCGGGAGTTGCTGATCTTATTCAGCCGTTCATCCCCGGTTACGAAAAATGCTTGAAGTCCTTCCGCGTTTTCTCTGTCAGCGCGCCGTGCAGCGTCAGTTGGGTAATAACTGTTTGCCTTGTCCAACTCCTGCCAAAGCGTCGCTGATTCAGTTGCACACCGTGCCGCCTCCTTCCAATCGCCCTCGTCGGATGACAGCGTTGCCAAATGAGCAAGAGTTCGCGCGGCCGGTTTCAACGAGTCCAGGCGCACGTAGCGATCCAGCGCTTTCTTGTATTGTGAGCGAGCGTCTGCACGCCTTCCCTGAGCTCTGAACACCTCAGCCTGCTCGTCATAAACGTCGTTCAAGTAGCCCGACTGCGTGTTTCCCAGGATGGTGAAGGCATGATCGAGAGATTGTTGTGCTTGAGTTAAGTCGCCCCGCTTTCGTTGCGCGGTAGCCAGACTACTTACGATAAATGCCTCCAACATATCATGGCCCATCGCTTGCCATTTTGTGATCGCCTGGCGTAGATCATTCTCGGCCTCGTCCCAAAGACCCATTCTCGTCTTGTCTATCCCGCAGTTTGAAAGAGCCGCTGCACAGTACCAGGCGCCACTCTCATGATTTGCCGACTCGACAGCAAGCTGGTTGTAGACGTCAATCGCCTCCTGAAGCCGCCCTTGCTCTTCCAACAGCAGCGCTTCTTCCAGTTTGAGCTCTATGTTGAGTAGCTGATTATCCTGTGACTTCGTATCAGCCGAAACAGATTTGAACTGCTCATCGGCTCGCGCCAGCTGTCCGCTTTGCCGCAACAAACCGAGATACTGCCGGTCAAATCTCAGTATGGCCAACGGATCGGCTGTGTCGGTCAACGCTTTTGCTTCCTGAAAAATCGTATCGAGGAGTTGCGGGTGCCTGCGGGCAAGCAAGTTCATTAGTTGTTCCAGCACCGCTCGATACACTTGCCCGTCAGAAGGCAAATTTGTGCGGGCGAAGTGGAGAGTCTCAATGATCGTATTGAGGGCGTCTTGCCAACGGCCGCGCCCGTGCAACACGCCGGTGAGACCGACTTGAGCAGCGATTTTCATACCGACGTCGTCTTTGGCGAGATCGATGGCCCTGCGATAGTTCTCCTCGGCCTCCTCGAATTCCTCGAGGGCCCAATGTAGCTGGGCCACACGCTGATACCAGACTGGTAAATTGTGAGGATCTTCATTGGTCTCGGCGGCCAGCGCAATTACCTGTTTGTATGTCTCACCCGCTTCGTGGAGTTTTGATTGCTGATAGTAGGCGGCGCCCAGATCACCAAGGACCCACAACTTGAGCATCGTGTCGCCTTCAGTTTCCGGGAGCAGTTTGCGCAGTATATCGGCGGCAACTCCGTCCTCGCGAAACTCACGCTTCAACCGTGCTTTCCAGTACTGGAGCCACTTGAGCCAACCTTCAGTATCGCTGTCCGGCGGTAGCCGCTCGAGGCAGTCGCGAGTGCCGGTCAACAACGACTCGCAAACGATGAGGCGACCTTTTGCTTCGTAGTCCTGATAAAGTCGTTCAAAATACTTGTAGCAAGCTTCGGCTGAGATGAGGGATTTGTGATAGATGGCTTCCAGGAGTGGAGCAACCAGTCGCCGCTGAAAGATTGATGTGATCTGAACGTGACGAGCGGAGTTGGCCCGTTGCATTATGGGCGCGGCAGCATAGAGGTCCGGTTCGAGGGCCACGATTTTTTCGTATTGGCCCTTGTAGAAGTCAACCAGGTGCTGATTGAGTTGATCGAACTGCTCGCGTTTTTCGGGTGAGCGCCAGTCGCGTAGAAGGACCTCGCGGATTGCGTCGTTGTATTTGTAGCTTCCGTCCGATCGACGGCGAACAAAGCTGAAGCTAACGACTCTTGCAAGCAGGTCTTCATTCGTCTGCCGATCATCCGGTGCTTGCCGAAGTGCGCCGATACTTTCGGCGTTGAAGCGACGCGGGATCGCACAGTAACGAATTACTTCACCCAACACCGGATCCTTTTCACTGGCACGCGCGATCAGCAGGTTCAGGATTTCCTGTTCCGCGTTCTCTCCGGCGGCGGTGCTTGCAATCACATCCGCCAGTTGCGATTCAGATCGAGAAGCGCTTTTCAGTGACATAAATCTATTTCTCTCGCTACCCGCCAACCAGTGCTTCAGCCAGCAGTAATGCCTGTTGGATGGAGAATCCGTTCTGGATCTTCTCCCAAACGATATTCACCTCAGTGTCGTTGAGGTTGTCATATCCGTGAACTCGCAAAAAGTCGTTAACATGCTCCTTCTTCCACCCACTCAACGGACAACTCGATCGCACGAGCTTGACGTATCTGTCTTGCAACAAGCCCATGAAATCGGGCAGGTCGCGGCCTGCCAGGACCATCAGCAGCTTTTGGGGCCGGTTGTTGACAAAGCACAGGGTACGGACAAACTCATCGATGACCCATGACTTCAGATCCACGGTACAACGGTCATACGAATCCAGCAGAATCACGAGCTGCGTCTGGTCGTAGGTGGATTTCAAGTCGTCAAAAAAGGCCTTGATACATCGACGTCTCGCCTGCTCCTCCTGGTTAGAACTCCACTCGCCGCCGCCGTAATAATTAACCTGCGCGCCAATGATCTCAGTGCTTGCACCGCTGAACGCTGCCTGGCCGGCAGCTACTATCCCGTGAACACTCAGAGGAGGGCCGGAGGAAAACACAGATGCAACTTTGCCTACGCGTGCCTCATTAAATCTGTCGAACTGCTCGAAGGTCTGATTGATCCCGATGGACTCCCTCAGCCTTTCGATGAAGACAAACGGGCTATTGATCTCCGGCGTATCGAGTTGCACAGAACCCACCGCGCAGCCCACTGTGTATTTACACTTGTAGTGCAGCATCTCCAGCAGGGTGCTTTTGCCTGTGCCTCGCTTGTCTTTAATCACCAGCAGAGGTGCGTCATCGTTGGAGAGCACGAGATTGTCGAAGATCTCCTGCTCTGCCTTTCGATTGATAAAATCGCCTGGGAATCTAATCTCTCGACCGGGCATAACTACTCCACAGTGGTTACGGTACTTCTATCCGCATCATTTGGCGCGGGCAGCGCGAGCCTGAGGACCCGCGTCAGACGCTCGAGCACTTCGGTATCTTCCTGCGCCGCCTTTGTGTATTCCTGAATTTCCATTTCGTTCATGGGGGGGCTGATTTTACGTCCGAGTTCTGTGAAGTGCTGGCGAATCGAATTGTCGTCGAGTGGGCCCAGTTGAATTATTTGATCGGCAAAGGGCGTCATCTTGGTCGCCGCCTGAGGGCGCTCCGCCAGCACGATCACGATCGCGGCCGCCGACCGTTTTACATCGTTCAGAAAAACCTTTTCAAACCACTCTCCAAACTCGGGCCCCGGCCGGTAACCATCGATGGTCAGAAGAAAAGGTGCGAGGCCTGACAATCGCTCGACGATCGGTAACAACGGGTGACCAGTTGCGGAATCGACTGCAGACGTACTGCGTTTTTCAATAAAGCTCTTACTGGTCGGCACAGAAAGGACAGCTTGCAATTGAGTGCTGAAAGAATCGGGAGTCGCTTCCTGATTAATGCGAATTGAATCGGGGAGTTTGGCTGTGTTCCATCCGGCTTCTTCCCCGAGCGACTGGAATTTACGCAGCAGACTGCTCTTGCCCACTCCTGGCCCACCGGTTAATACCACGAGTTGAGCTTGTTTATCTCGAAGTATTTTTCCGAAAGAAGCTAACTCCTGATCTCGACCGACCAGCAGCTCGCCAGTAGGCGGAGTGGCGGTATTGTCGTCAATCGTCGCCACAGCACACATGCTCCTTTGCACAAGTCCGGCGCAAGCCCGCAACTTCCCTTATCGGGTCATCCACTATAGATGCGAATTAGTCCTGATCGCTTTCGTTTCTGGTTTTGGGCTGAGGCATCGGTCTTTGTCCCGGGCCTTCAACGCTGGCAGGCGGAGCGCCGAAATTGAATGTACCGCCGGTGAATGTGCCGCCGCCCGTGACATTTGCACCCCGCATATCCAGCAGTCCGACGTACGAGGAGCCAATGATTTGGGCGCCAGTGCCGCCATTTGGCGCGGTTGATTGAACGAGCTTGGCGAACTCCTCGGCGAAACCGGGATCTGCCTCGAGTTTTTTCTTGAGCTTTGCCTCAACCAGTGGAGCTGCGGCCTCGGGTTCCTCTTCAAATTGTTCGAGGACCGCCTGGTCCTTCTCTGAACTAAAAACAGACTTCACCTTGTCCCATACTTTGTTCGCCAGACCCCCGGCGTACTCTCCCATCGCCTCACCATTCTTTTCGGCGACTGTCTTCACAAATTTGACCGCTCCGTCCTTTATGTACGGGACCAGAATTTGTCCGATTGCGGTACCTGCTAGAAGGGCAATATCCAACATCTGACACCTCCAATTCGTCGCATGGTTTCATTAGTTCTGGACTTAGCTCGCCGGTTTATCGGATGTACACGAAAATACGAAGGCGAGTTTCGTAAGGAATTCTGCAGAGCTAGAGCCGAATACTAGTGACTTCCCAAGCCGAGAGTCAAGGAAGATTGAGGAACAGGCACAAAATCATTTTTGTGCTTTATGTGCTTTTTCGTGGCTGCTCTTTATGAAATTAATTTACAAAGCGGCGGAGCTGCACGCTGATCGCGAAGCCGATGGCGGTGAAGGTGGCGATGAGGGAGGCGAGGCCCGCGCTCATCAACGGTAATGGCACACCAATAACGGGCGAGATGCCGAGCGCCATGCCGATGTTGATGAAGATCTGAAACGTCAAGCCGCCGACGAACGCCATGATGAAGAGCATGCCCATGCGATCGGAGGCACGGCGCGCTCCGGTAATCAGGCGCGAGAGCAACACCACGTAAGCAAGCAGCACCAGCACACAGCCGACGAAACCCGCGTTTTCAGCCGTGACTGCGTAGATGAAATCCGTGTGTGGCTCAGGCAGAAACTTCAAACCACTTTGCGAGTGTTCTACAGAGGAGCGCGATCCGAACAAGCCGCCTTCGCCGACAGTCAGGATTGACTGCCAGGTGTGATAACCGATACGACGCCGATCCGCGTTCTCCGGATCGAGAATCACGTTGATCCGCTCCTGTTGATAGCCCTTCACCATTCCTGTCTTCACGCCCATCACGTAGGACGCAGGAATCAGGACCACCGCGATCACAGCGCTCGCAATTACCAGTCGTAACCTGATCGCTGAAAGAAACAGCACGACTGCGAGAATGGGCATGTACGTCAGCACCGAGCCGACATCGGGCTCGAGCAGGATCAGGCCAATCGGCAAGGCGAGAATCAACCCGCCAACAATCATTTCCTTAACCGTGAGAGCTTGCACGCGGTTCTTGCCAAAGTAACGCGCAAGCATCATCGCCGTTGTCACCTTCACAAACTCGGAAGGTTGAAACTGGCCGATACCGGGCACTTTGATCCACGCGCGTTGCCCGTTGATCTTCAACCCGATACCGGGAACAAGCACGATCACCAGCAGGATCAGACCGAAGACATAAAACGCGGGCGCGAGATTGAGAAGTTTGCGGTAGTCGGTGAAGGCAATCGCCAGCATCGCGACGAGACCGATTGAAAGGCCAATGAGCTGTTTGACCCAGTACGTCTCGGTCGGTTGCGCGTTACGGATCTGGATCGTGCCGAACAGGACGATGCCGATGGCGAGGAACGCCAGGATCCAATCGAAATCACGCCAACTGCGTTTGTGAATAATCGCAACCATCTGACTACAGACCTGTACGCGGTTTCTGCTCCGGCTTGGGTTCCTTCTTCGCGATGAGCTTGACCGCTCCCGGCGGTTCTTCGTGACGAGTCTTGCGATAGTAAACGTTATAGACACCGCGAACAGCAGGTGCTGCGTGACTACCGCCGAAGCCGGAATTTTCAATCAGTGCAACCATCGCGATCTCGGGTTTGTAAGCCGGCGCGTAACTCACGAACCAGGAGTGGTCCTTGTTCTTGCCGACGTCTTTGCCGAGTCCAACAACTTGCGCCGTGCCTGTCTTGCCGGCGATATCGAATCCAGCCATCTGAATACCCGCGCCGGTGCCGCCTGCGTTCACGACCCGCCACATTCCTTCGACTACGGCGTGATCGATGTCTTCAGGAATCTCGATCTGTTTCGGATTTGGCCGCGCTTGATCGAGCGGCTGGAAGGTGACTGCCTCGCGATAATCGGGCGTGCCGGGCGTGCCGAACGCCTTCACTTCTTTTAACAAATGAGGAATATACATACGGCCGTCTTGCGACACTGCCGAGATGGTCCTCAACAACGAAATCGGAGTGATGATGTCATACACCTGTCCGAACGATGCATATACCGTGTCGATGTCGCGCCACTCAGGATCTCGCGGCTGCATCCGTCGTTTGAACTCGCGCGAGGGTGTCCAACTCACGACTTCGTTCGGAAGATCGATGCCCGTGCGTTTGTTCAGATCAAACTCGTCGACCATCTCGACAATGCCGTCGATTCCCATCTTCAGTCCGAGACGATAGAAGTAACCGTCGCACGAGTGAGTGATCGCTGTTTTAATGTCCGGTGAACCGTGGTTTCCCATGCAACGCGTAAACTTGTTGCCGACCTGGATACCGCCGCCGCACACAAGGTTTGAATGGTCCAACGTAATCGCACCTTGCTGCAAGCCGGCGACGGCCATCGGGATCTTCCACGTCGATCCCGGGGGATAACGGCTTTGAATCGCGCGATTGAGCAACGGTGTTTCAGGATCGTTCAAGAGCGCTGCATACTCGGCGCGCCCTTCCTTGGTGGTGATCCGCTGTGAGAAGAGATTCGGATCGAAACTCGGAGCTGAGGCAAGCGCGAGGATCTCACCGTTGTTGGGATCCATGGAGATGATCACGCCGCGCTTCGTAACCGAATTCCTCAGTTGTTCTTCCGCGGCAAGCTGGAGATCGAGATCGATGGTGGTGATGAGATCGCGTCCGGGTATGGGATCGACAGTTTCGAGCTCGTCCTGGATGCGGCCACGACTGTCGACTACGACTTCGCGATAACCATCACGTCCGCGGAGATAATCGTCGTAGATCTGCTCGAGACCACTCAGGCCGATGATGTCGCCCGGCTTGAGACCTTTGTCTTTTGACGCTTGCTGTTTGAGTTGCTCCGGACTGATCTCGCCGACGTAGCCCAGCACGTGGGCCAGCGATCCGTCGGATGGATAGCGTCGTTGCGGCTGTTTCTCAACGCGCAGCTCCGGATATTCGAGATTGTGTGCTTCGACCCACGCGATGTCGCCTTGCGTGGCGTCCTGCTTCACCTGAATCGACTCAAACGCCGGCATCGTTTTCACCATCTCGAAATAATCGCGCAGGATGTCTTTGTCGAGCGCCAACCCTTCGGAGAATGGTTCGATTAGTGAAGTGAGATCCTTACCTTTCACGTCCTCACGCGAGAGGATCACGTTATAAATAGGACGCGAATCGACGAGCGCGCGGCCCTGGCGATCGAAGATGACGCCGCGTGGCGCGGGAATCGGCAGCCGGCGACGCCGCTGGTTTTCAGCAATCTCAGCATAGCGCTCACCTCGCACCACCTGTAACACGTACAGCCGCACGCTGAGCACGCCGAGCAGGAGTACGACCATGGCCTGAAGGAAGCGAAGGCGAGCGCGAAGGTTCTGCGATGTGTCCTCAAACTTCATCAGTTAATTTAGCCACAAAAAGGCACAAAAAGCACAAAAGCAAATCATGTTCAATTATGTGCCTTTTGTGCCTTTTTGTGGCTCACCTCCTTCTTAGCGATCCCGTCGAGCGACGAGCGACGCGGCGGCGCGTGGCAAACTGGCGTCGCTGCGAAGAACGTTCCGCGACAATCGCGTCGAGCATGTAAAGCGCGATGGTGCCGGCCACCGTCGTAGCGATCAGTTTGTAAGACATCGTTTGCATCAGCGGAACCGTGGGCGGATAACCTAAAACCCGGTGCCAAAAAACATAGATTAGCGAGTCGAGCAACGAACTGACAGCCAGCACCGGAATCCGCAACAGCGGGTTCTCGAGATTCACCTTCGTGGCGGCGAAGTAGATGACATACGCCGTCAACGTTTTTGAAAACCCACCAGCCCCTGTCAAACCTCCGCTCGCTGCGTCGACAATCAGTCCGGCGAGAGTGCCGACGAGCAACGCTTGCCAGGCGTCGCGTTGCAAGGCGATGTAAACAACAACTACGAGGGGAAAGTCGATATAGGAGAGTGGCCTCCAAACTTCGCGCAGCGAAAGCTGTAGCAGGATTGAGACTAATAATACTACTGCTATCTTAAGCTGCGACATACGAGCATTGCCAACCGGCAATGATTTCATCTCCTCGGTCTCTCTGCACTCGGCGTCTGTTCCGGTACAGAACGCGGCGGAGGTTTGTAAAGCAGCACTGCGACTTCTTCCAAATGGTCGAGCTGAGCGCCTGGTTGGATGAGAATTTGATGCGCCTGCGTGGCCGTGCCGTGCTTCACATCAACCACTCGACCAACGTTCAAACCCGGCGGATAGATTCCATCTTGCCCGGTCGTCATCACGTAATCGTTGACTTCGACTTTCTCCAGACCCGAAACGTAGCGCATCTCGACGAGCGAAACGCCGAGATCCGCTCGCCCGCGCACTGACCCCAGCGCGCCCGATTCTCCGAGTTGTCCAACTACCGCCCCCGCGCCAGCTTTCTCATCCGTAATCAGCATTACTTGCGACGCCCACGGACTGACCGTGATAACGCGACCGACGATTCCGCCCGCGGTAACTACCGGCATGTTAACGGCAACTCCCGCACTGCTGCCACGATTGATGGTGATCGTGTTGAACCACACCGAGGGATCACGCGCGATCACGCGAGCCGGAACTGACTTAATGTCGGTCTGCTCGTTTAATTTTAACAGCGCCTTAAGACGCTCGTTTTCAACTGTCGCCTCGCGGGCCGCGTGCAGTTCGGTTTCGAGCTGCGTCAAACGCTCTTTCAACTGTTCGTTTTCCTGAGCGGTACTGCGGAAGTTCCAGATCTGCTGGAAGAAGCCGGACGTGGCGCCGCTGGCTTTCGACGAAGCGTTTTGCAGTGGTGACGCGAAGGTTTGGGTCCAGATGCGGAGGACTTTCAGGCGTCCGTCGGCGTCACGAGCGTCGACCGCCATGATGATCAGATTAGTGACAAGCAGCGTTACGAGCCAGATGGGAGCTCGCTGTCGAATCTCTTTTTGTGTGCGAACCGAAGCCACTCAGTAAATCTCAAATCCATCCACCAATTGGTCGGTGGAGTATAACTACATCCCACTGGTCATCGTATTTTCCCACTTCACGCGCTTGAGCAGATCGAAGTCAGACAGCATCTTGCCTGTCCCCAACACAACTGACGCGAGCGGGTCGTCTGCCAGCGAGACCGGCAGACCGGTTTCAATTGAAAGTCGTTTATCGAGATTTTTCAACAACGCGCCGCCGCCGGTTAATACGATGCCGCGCTCGACGATGTCTGCGGAGAGTTCCGGGGGAGTTCGCTCCAGGGCCACGCGCACGGCGTTGATGATCGTGGAGATCGAATCCGCCAATGCCTCGCGTACTTCTTCGTCTGTGATCGTGATCGTCTTGGGGATTCCCTCGATGAGGTTACGACCACGCACCTCGTACGACAGTGGTTCGTCAAGCGGGTAAGCGGAGCCGAGTTCGATCTTGATTGCCTCGGCGGTTCGTTCACCGATCAGCAAGTTGTACTTCCTCTTGATGTACTGGATGATCGCCTCATCCATCTCGTTGCCGGCCACGCGCACCGCGCGCGAGTAAACGATACCGCTCAAGCTGATGACTGCGATGTCGGTGGTGCCGCCGCCGATATCGACGACCATGTTTCCGTGCGGTTCCGTAATAGGCAAGCCCGCGCCAATCGCCGCCGCCATTGCTTCTTCGACGAGGTAAACCTCGGAGGCTTTAGCGCGATAGGCAGAGTCTTCGACGGCACGCCGCTCGACTTGAGTTATCTCAGATGGAATACCGATGACGACGCGTGGGCTCACCCACGTTTTACCGTTATGCGCCTTGCGGATGAAGTGTTGAAGCATCTTCTCCGTGACTTCAAAGTTAGCAATCACACCGTCTTTCATCGGACGAATGGCGACGATGTTGCCGGGAGTTCTGCCCAGCATGTCCTTCGCATCACGGCCCACAGCTTCAACCTGATTAGTTACTTTATTAATCGCGACGATAGAAGGTTCGGATACAACGATTCCGCGTCCCTTCGCATAGACCAGCGTGTTTGCCGTCCCCAGATCTATAGCGAGGTCGCTGGAAAACAGACTAAAAATAGATTTGAAAGCCATTTAGACTCATTCACTTCCCGTGGATGTAGAATGGAACTTCGGGTGGGAGCGGCGGTAATTATCGCCCAAACACGTCCGAAATCCTAAGATACACCCTCACGTACTAACCGTAAACCGGAATCTTTGCCATCGATTACACGGATGTAAAACGGATTTAGTTTTGTAAGTCCGTGTATTCGGCTGCTTCCACGTTTGCTACTGCGCGCCTTGTTTGTTCTCGGGGAGCTAAGTCAGCGGCGAAACGCACACAGTTCTTGTTCGCCGCCTTTGCCTCGTACATTGCCGTGTCTGCACACGCGATGAGTTGCTGCGGTGAAGACGCGTGTTTCGGAAATGCCGCCACGCCGAAACTCGCGGTCAAAGAAAGTTGTAAACGACGCCCGCCGGTGAAGTTGTGACGAGTTATCCGATGGCGAATGCGTTCCGCGACCTGCCCGGCCAATTCGGTTCCCGTGTCAGGCAACACGATCACGAATTCGTCGCCTCCATATCGGGCCACCGCATCCGTATCGCGTATCGACGAGAGGATTACCGCCGCCATCTCCATCAGCACGTGCGAGCCGACGAGGTGACCGTATTCGTCGTTGATCTGTTTAAAGTCGTCCAAATCGAGGAACAGGGCCGCCACGCTTGAGCCGTAACGACGTGCGCGCCTGATCTCGTTCAACAGGAACTGGCGGAGGTATCTCGCGTTGTGAAGTTTGGTCAAGTCGTCGGTCTGAGAAAGCCGTTCCGCTTCGGCGATGCGCACGGCGTTGGCGAGAGCGGAGGCGATTGGCAGCGATAACGAATCGAGCAAGGCAACGTCAGTCTTCTTGAAAGCATGCGAGCCGGCGCCTTCGCGAATGCCTTCGACGACGCCGAGTATTCTTTCACCACAGATCAAAGGAACTGCGACGACAAATCGTCCCCGTTCCTTCCTCTTGATGATTCCCATTCCCGCTGCTGCTCGTTTTGCCGCCTTTGTTTCCGCACTGAGCGGCAGGTCTGGTTCAAGCAGTCCGTCCCATTCTTCTTCGTTCTTGACGCCTTCCTGGCCCGCCTTTCTCACGGCAACAACTTCGAGTTTGCCTTCCTCGAAGCCTTTCGTTTCGGCGAACAAGTAGATGGCCCAACGATCGGCGCGAACTAAACCCTGCAAACCGTCGAGCGCAGTGTTGGCCGCGCCGTTTTGATCGCCGCTGAAGTGCAAAGAAGAGACGAGATCAAAAGCGGCCCGCAAGTCACGCGCTTTGATTTTGGGCGGAAGGGAAGCAGAGCCCGCTTCAGCAGGCGGCTCAAAATTGTCAGGAAGCCGCAACTCACCCGAATTGCCGTGAGCTTCGATCTCGCGCAGTAGTGCAGGGAGTTGTGCTGACTTATCTGCGACCGCAACGAAGCCGAGTCGCTTGAGTGTTGGCCCATCGAGGTTGCGAAGGTTGTGGCTCTGATAACCGTTTGTTTGCCGGCGGCAGGCGACGAGGGGCGCTCCCGGCCAGAACGCTTTCGCATGATCGATGGCGGTGTGAAGTTCGACCATGTCAGCACCGGGCACGACTTCATAGAGAACTGCTAATGGCGGTGGTCCTTCGGAGTCGCGCACGCCCTCGCGTTTCCGTTGTTTCGCAAGTGCGACCTCGACTTCGACTTCACGCAGACCTTCGATCAGAGTTTTCACATTCGCCGCCCGCAACGCCTCGATTAACTCGTACGCCGGCGCTTCGTGAGCATCCGTCAATAGGATTACGTGACTCGACATGCTTTAACTACGTCCTGCGCGTCCTGAAAGTGAGACCTTGTATTGACTGCTGTTTCCTCGCGGATCCTGGGCTTCAACCGTGAGTTCCCGCGTAGCTGCTCCGGATGTGACCTGGATCTGAAACGCACCGTTGGAAGCTGCTATCGTTTCGCGTCCGGCTACACGGACCGTCACGCCTGGCTCAGCTTTCCCGCGAATCAGGTAGATATTGCCACCCAACAGCTCCGCGTTGAGATCCGAAACCGCCACCTGCGAGCCGGTGCCTCTCGTGACCACCATGAACTTCAGCGGATCGCTCCAATCACTCGCCTGCCCGCTCGCGGCCGTCGCCCTCACGCGCCAAAAGTAAACACCAGGCCGAAGATCGCTGGCGCCAAACTCCGTCGCGACCAGTTGATCGCGCTCGATAACTTTTCCATCCGTAACGAAGAAAGGAGAAGTGGCAACTTCGACGCGATAGTAAGCAGGGGTGCCTGTTTGCGGCCGTTGCCATTTCAACGCAACGCTCGCCGCGCCGTTGGAGCCGACAAAAACTTTTTCGAGATCGCGAGGTTGGGCCGGTTGCGGCACGTCCAGAAGCTTCTGCGCCGGTGAAAGGCGGCCGGAGTTGTTGACTGAAACGTACTCGCCCTCGCGAATCGAAGTCTTGTCGCCCGCGCGGTTGGTAGTTTCAATCACACCGGTTGCAACACGGATTTCTTCAGTACCTTCAGGATTGACTCCAAAACTCGCGTTCGTCTTCTCGCCCATTGTGTTCTTCGTCTTGGGCGTCTCGACTACGTTCGTGGTTCCGTCGGCTTGCTGTTCAGTGCGGACTGAAAGCTGACCGCTTTCGACGTGGACGTGAACGTTCGTCCGCTTGCCGTCGTCAGCCTTGGCGTTGTCGCGGACAATGATCGTGCTGTTCGGTTTGACCAGCAGGACCGAGCCATCGGCCAGGCCAATACGAGCCCGTCCGTTGGCCTGCGTTTGGACGGTGTCGCCGGGGTAGAGTTCTGTTTCGGTCGTCGCCGAAATGTTCTCTCGAGTGGCAGCGCGGATGACGCGCACGTCCCCCTCGAACGAGATAAACCGGGCGCCGGCGGAGTATTTAACCTCCGCGATGTTCCGGAAGGGATTGCCATACTTCCAGACGTAGAGGGCAGCGCCTGCGGCAACGCCGCAGAGGATGAACATGGCGATTAACAGATAGACGAAACGCTTCTGAATAATCCACCAATCATAGGCAAAGCGACTGGTCTTATTCGCAACCATTATCTAAGTCGAGTACGGAAGGGGGTCCAAATGTCGAGGCCATGTGCAGTTCCCGCGCTAAACGCAGGTCCGCACGTTAATCAGGTGTGAGTCCGAACGGGTGTCAGTGGCTCAAAAACCAGCCAATTGGGCAGCAACACTACCGAATGACAAATTAACACAGCCGGGGAAGAGCGTTCAAGCACGTTTAAACCAATGCGCTCGGTTGCTTTCCTTGATTTTATGCTTTTTGTGCCTTTTTGTGGCGAATGATTCTGGCTGGAATCGGGTTATTTGAGGATTTGCTCTTCTCTCGGGGCCTCTTCCGGTAACTCTTCTCCCAGCGGCAGGTCGAAATCCGGCGGCAGGTCGACCTGAATGGTCTTTTCGGCTTCCGGTGCAATCAACAAAGACGCTACCACCGACCCAACGAGCACCAGTGCCACGAACAGGAGTGAAAACGTGATCGGAATGTGAATTCCAACGGCGACCAGCAGCATTTTAAGGCCGATAAAAGTAAGGACTATCGCCAGACCAGTGCGCAGGTAGCGAAACTTCTCGACGACGCCGGCCAGCAGGAAGTACATCGAACGCAAGCCGAGGATTGCGAAGACGTTCGACGTGTAGACAATGAAAGTGTTCGTCGTAATCGCGAAGATCGCGGGTATCGAATCTACCGCAAAAACCAGGTCAGTGACTTCCACGACCATCAGCACCAGCAACAGGAGCGTGCCGGTTCTTCTACCGTTCACCCTGGTAAAGAATTTCTCTTCTTCATAGTGACGAGCAATCGGAAGAAAGCGCGTCACGAGGCGGACGAGCGGATTTTGGTCCGGCTGTATGTCGATCTCCTCCTGCCGGAACATTTTGATTCCGGTGTAAACGAGGAACCCGCCGAAGATGTAAATGATCCAGTGAAAGCGGTCGATCAGCGTCGCGCCCACGAAGATCATCGTCAGGCGCATCACGAGTGCGCCCATCACGCCCCAGAAAAGCACGCGATGCTGAAACTTGGCCGGAACCTTGAAATAGGAAAAGATTAAAAGGAAGACGAACAGATTATCCACGGACAGCGACAACTCGATCAGATAACCGGTAAGGAACTCGAATCCGCGTTGCGAGCCTTGATAATGAAAGACGAGTCCCGCAAAAAGCAGAGCGAGCGTCACCCATACGGCACTCCAGATCCACGCTTCACGGTACCTGATTGTGTGAGCTTTGCGATTGAACAGCCCCAGATCCAGGCTCAGCATGGTGAGAATGAATAGACTAAATCCTATCCACAACCCTGTTGAGCCGCTGATTGTCTCCATTGAGAGCAGTAAAATAGCACCTGAGTTCAGGTGGAATCAAACGCGTGTCGGCAGTTGCGGCGCTTCCCGCGTCTCACATACAATCCGCAGTTTCTGAAAGGTACTAAACAATGCTCAAACAACTAGGACGCCTCGAAAGAACGCGCAACATCGTCATTCTGGGATTTGCCATCCTGATGGCGGTGAGCTTGATCGTCTTCTATGCTCCCGGCCGCAACGCCCGCACTCTCGACCCCTCCAGAAACACGGAAGTCGTCGCTAAAGTCGGCTCCGCGCGCATAACTGTCGCTGACCTTTCGCGCATCAGGGAAAACTATGCACAGATGCTTGGCGGGCGCATGAGCCTGGCCCAGCTAGGCGGCAACAAGCGTTTCCTCGAAGGCTTGATTAGCAAGCATGTGATTTCACAGGAAGCCGCGCGCCTCGGTCTCGGCGCGAGCGATGCCGAGTTGGCTGAGAAGATTCGCAAACAGTTCTCTGATGCTTCGGGGCAGTTTGTCGGCTTTGACCGCTACAAAGAATCAGTGACCGCGCGTTATGGAGACATCGAAAAGTTTGAAGACGAAATTCGCGCCGACATCGCGCAGGAAAAACTGCGCGCTTTCGTGAGTGCCAGCGTGAATGTTTCTGACGCTCAGGTGCAGGAGGAGTACAACCGCCGCAACTCGTCATTCGATGTCAGCTACGCAGCAATATCGGCAGACAAGCTTGCGGAGAAGATTCAACCGAGTGATGAAGAGCTGCGTGGTTATTTCGAGAGTCACAAAACCGATTACCGTTATCTCGAGCCGCAACGAAAAGTTCGCTACCTGTTTATCGACACTGAGAAAGTTGGTTCCAAACTTCAGATCGCGGACGCGGATTTAAAAACCGAGTTCGACAATTTGCAGCCGGAGTTCAAACGTTCGGGCGTGAAGGTGCAGCAGATCGTCTTGAAAGTCGCTCGGAAGGATCTCGATGCGCAGGTCGAGCAGAAAGCTAAAGACCTCATCGCCAAACTCGCTACGCCGGGTGGTCAAACGCCTGAGGACAAATTCGCTGAAGCTGCAAAAGGAAACTCTGAAGATCCGGCGACGGCGAAGAACGGCGGGTTTTTAGCGACTCCGTTCAAAAAGAACCCGAACAAGCCGCACGGATTGTATGACCGCGTGATCGACATGCAGCCGGGCCAGATCTCCGACATTCCGATTCGCTACGCCGGAAACTGGTACATCCTGCGTCGCGGCGAGGACGTTCCGAAGACCTTTGAAGAGGCGAAGCCGGAGTTGCTGGTTTCGTTAAGAAACCGGCGCGGTTATGGAGAGGCGTTCAAGATCGCGCAGAAGGCACACGGTCGTTTAGAGGAAACAAAGGACCCGCAAAAAGTCGCACAGGAGCTCGCTACGCAAGCCAACATGCCGGCCGCCCAAATGGTCCGTGAGACTCCCTTCGTCAAGCCTGGAGACGACGTGCCTGACGTCGGCAGCAATCAACAGTTCGAACAGACGCTGGCGGCGCTCAACAACCCGAACGATGTCGGTGAGGTCACTCCCATCAAAAACGGTTTCGCGATTCCGATGCTGCTCGAGAAGAAAGAGCCGCGCATTCCGGAGTTTGATGAAGTCAAGACCAAGATCGCGGATGTAATCAAACGCCAGCGTGCGAAAGAACAGCTCGAGCAGAAAGCTAAGGACCTGGCCGCGAGTATCACTGGACCAGATGCGATCAAGGCGGCTGGTGAGAAAGAAGGATTTGACGCAGGCGTCGAAGAAGGATTCAAGCTCGGTTCGTCACTCGGAAAAGCAGGCACGAGCAGTGCGCTCGACGATGCGATTTACGGCTTGAAGCAGGGCGAGTTTAGTAAGACGCCGATCAAGGTCGACGACAAGTGGGTGATAGTCGGCGTCGTCAAGAAGTTTGATGCCGATCAGGGTGGGTTCGCCGGACAGCGGGATACGTTGAAGCAGTCGATGATCAGCGAACAGCAGGAGCAGGTATTTGAAGACTACATCGCCGGCGTGCAGCGGCGGATGAAGCAAAACGGCGACATCAAGATCTACGACGACGTGTTGGCCCAGTTAGATGAATCGGAGCCGGCAGCAGAGCCGATCCTGCCGCCGAACTTCCCAACAAAGTAACCACGGATTTTACGGATTGATTACGGATAAATACGGGATAAATCCGTATTCATCCGTGTCAAAATCCGTGTGATCTGTGGTTACCGTCCGAGCAGTGGCCCAACCTCAGCCTGGGCCACCGAAGTCTTGACCTGCAACTCGTTTGCGGTCGTCACGATGCTCAGGTTCGACAGAGCACTCTTCGCCAGAACGCCTTTTGCTCCTGACAACCGACCAACCAGCAAGGCGCCGAATTGCTTCAAGCCCTCGAGTGTGTCGCCGAGGTTTTTCGCTGCTTGAGCGTTCACCGCGCGCGCCGCGAGAAACAATTGCAGATCTCTGTCGGTAGACGCCACCGAGCCATACACCTGACGAAGCGTTCTCAAGTCGGCGGCGATCGGAGCGTTGCCGATATCAAGATTCCCAACTAGCTGTTCGGTGAAGTTGCTGCCGAAGCCGATGATTGCGTTCGGATCGCGACTGGCGAGCGCGATCAGTTCCGCATTTGCTTGCTTGCGTTGGCGGCCGGCGTCAAGTAAAGACCGAACTCCAGCGGGGTCTCCGAGTGCTAACGTATTCGCGTCGAGTGGCGCTGCCGCGAGTTCTCGAATCGTGAAATCGAATACGCCGAGAACCCTGACATTTTCATCGAGCGTGAAGATGTAAATCGTTTTGTCCTGATACTTCTCTTCGCGATACTTTCCGTTCGACGCGACTCGGCCCGCCGCAACCATCGCCGCCGAGCTGAAGCTGCCGTTGGCTAACGCGACTGTTTGCAGTTTGGTCACACCTTCAGCCGGATAGCTGAAACGAATACCAAACGCGATCTGCTGAAACATGCGCGGGTCGAGACCGGTGCGATCCTTGAACTGATCGATGCTCGCGTTGACCTCCGCGAGTTTGGCTGGATTGTTCGCGAGGATGCGCGGCATCGCCTCGCTCAGAAGCTGTTGCATCTTCACCTGGGCCACCGCGTCTGACTCGGGTAGCGCGGCCATCAGATTCGCCGTCGCTGGAGCGGCAACACTGCGCCCGCGGGTTTGCGCGTTCGCGACACCGGCCACGGCCAGCAAGATAACTGCAAGGTTGAGAACTTTTCTTTTCACTGCTAACGCCCTTCCTACAAAGGAATATGAGACCTGTCCGATGCCTGAATTCAACACTCGGGTTGCGCGGCGTTTATTGCTTCCTCTTGTGCATTTTGTGCCTTTTTGTGGCTACAGCCGCTTGCGAAGCTCAGTAAATGCAATCTTTTGATAATCACTCGGGATCTGAAAGACGCCGGCATCGACCTCGAGCGCCACATCCGAAAGTTCAGTCGTAATCTTCGTCCCGTCCGCCGAGGTGGTCTCGGATCTGATCGGCATCCTCAAACGCTGGTCAATCCAGATAAATGTCTCACTTTGGCTGACGCTTCCCGGAGTGGAACTGTTAACAACGATTCGATACTTATCTGTGTTGCGCCCGCCAATCAGCTCCGTTCCGAGTCTTTGATAGCTTGTGTGCGTCTCATCCTCGTGCAACAAACCTTCGGGAGAGATGTCTTCGTCACTACTGCCGGGATCGGTCCCGGTGGCGAGATCTGCGTACACCTTCTCATCAGGCAACACAACAAATCTGCCGTCAGGTACATCGAGATAAGCGATCTTTTTCGACGCCGTCTCAGACTCATTGCGACGCATCTCGCCGTCCCTCGCAATAGAGGCTTTCGTAATCACAGTCTTACCGTCCGCGGTAACGATGGTGGTGGTTCGCGTGGCGCGGTAGCGCTCGGGTTCTTTAGTTTGAAACGGAGGCGTTGAGGAGACTACGATCTCTGACGCAGCATTGAGAGTTGTTGCGGGTTCCTTTTGCGACCGGCACGCACCGACCAGCAGTACAACGAAGATCAGGAGAAACTTTGTCGGGGTGGTCCTCTGTGACCACCCCTCGTCGCGACTCATACCCGTTCCAGCAACAGCGCGAGTCCCATGCCGCCGCTGACGCATAACGTCGCTAATCCCAGCTTCGCCTGTCTCTTTTGCATTTCATAAATCAGAGTCGTCGTAATCCGCACGCCGGTGCAGCCGATCGGATGGCCCAGGGCGATCGCGCCGCCGTTAACGTTCAGGCGATCGGCAGCGAAACCGAGTTCGCGATCACAGGCAATCACCTGCGCGGCGAACGCTTCGTTCAGTTCAACCAAATCGATCTCTGAAATCGTAAGACGCTGTCGTTCGAGCAATCTGCGCACGGCGGGCACTGGTCCAATACCCATGATCTCGGGCGCCACACCGCAGATCTCGTAATCAACGATCCGCGCTTGCGGTTTGGTTCCGAAGCGCTTCAAACCTTCTTCACTTAAGACCGCGAGGGCCGCGGCGCCGTCAGTGATGCCTGACGAATTGCCGGCAGTCACGCTGCCGTCTTTCGAAAATACCGGCGACAGCTTCGCGAGATCCTCTAGCGTCGTGCCCGCGCGACAATGTTCATCCTGGGTGAAACTTTTGGTCTCACCTTTCTTACCGCTGATTTCCGGCGGCATGGTTTCGTCTTTGAACCTGCCGGATTCAATCGCCGCTTG
>DASSEB010000442.1:0-14033 GCA_035696765.1 Pyrinomonadaceae bacterium
GCTTCGGCGGGTCCACCGGTTTCTTCCGTTGGCGTCACAGACAGAGCGGTCATCTTTTCCCGGAGATCGACTATCAGCCGTTCCGCAGTCTTTCTGCCGACACCTGGTATCAGCGTGAGTCGCGCGAGGTTGTTGGCCTTAATTGATGCGATCAATTCATCCGCACTCATGCCCGAAAGAAGTGCGATACCGATTTTAGGACCGATGCCGCTGACTGAAATGAAGTTAACAAACAACTCACGTTCGCGCGGTGTCTTAAAGCCATAGAGCTGCAACGCGTCCTCTTTTACGTGAGTATAAATTTGCAGTCGAACGGCCGAACCCTCGTCGCCGAGGTCGTAGAAAGTTGAGAGCGGAATGCTGACGTCGTACCCGACACCAGACACATCGACGATCACGGAGTTTGGTTGCTTGGAAAGCAGCGTGCCGCTGAGATGCGCAATCATTTCGGGCTGGGATTGTATCAGAGATCGATTGGGCTGATCCGTGCAGATCCGTGGCTGGAGTATTATACTGGCTGCGACAGGTTCCTTCATGAAGTCCGAGAAAATATCAGAATTAACGACAAGCCGGTTGAGTGTTTACCTTCGCTGCCTTAATGCGCTTCACGCCGCCGGAATCAAAACGATCTCATCCCAGGCGCTGGCCGAGCAGTTCAATCTAAACTCCGCTCAGATCAGGAAAGACCTGGGTTACTTCGGCGAGTTTGGCGTGCGCGGCGTTGGTTACTACGTAGGAGATTTGCGCGATCACATCACCAAAATACTCGGTCTCGACAGTCCGCATCGCGTCGGCATCGTCGGCGCGGGTAGACTAGGCACTGCGCTCGCTAACTACAACGGGTTCGCGAGGTCGAACTTCACGGTGGCGGCTGTGTTTGATAACGACCGGCAAAAGATCGGCCGCCGGATCGGCGACGCGAAGATCGCCGTTCACGATGTGGACCAACTCGCGAAAGTGATTCGCGAAGAGTCGATCGATGTGATGGTGATCGCCGTTCCTGCGAAGGCCGCGCAAAGAGTTCTGAATCAAGTGATGTCCGCGGGTATCAAAGCCGTGCTGAACTTTGCCCCAGTGTCGTTGACCTCGCGACGCGGAGTTAAGGTCAAGACAGTTGACCTGACGACGTCTTTAGAGTCGCTCTCCTATTTCCTTTCTCAACCCTCCGGAGCGGCCGTCACACAGGCACGTACCCGGGAACGCGATGAAGAAAGTCTCACGCAAAGACGCAAAGGCGCCAAGGCATCATTTCATGGATGAGCAGACAATAAGACGAGATCTGATTCGCGTTTGCCACCTGATGTACGAACGGAGTTATGTCGTTTCGTCTGACGGCAACGTGAGCGTGCGTCTGGACGATGGGCGCATTCTCGCGACGCCGACGATGACCTGCAAAGGACGGATGAGCGAGGATCTGATCGCGATCACGGATCTTGAAGGGAAGTCGCTCAACGATCGCCGCGCTTCAAGCGAGCTGGCGATGCACCTTTTGATCTATCGCGAGCGGCCGGACGTGAAAGCAGTTTGCCACGCACATCCGCCGCACGGCACGGCGTTCGCGGTTGCGGGCCTTGCGATCGATCAACCGATTCTCTCGGAAGTGATTTTGACTTTGGGTTGTGTGCCGCTGGCGTCGTACGGAACTCCTTCGACTGACGAACTGACGCAAGCGATGCAGCCGCTGGTGAAACATCACAACGCGCTGTTGATGGCAAACCACGGCGCGGTCGCTTACGGTGCGGATCTGTGGCAGGCATGGGACCGTCTCGAGACGTTGGAGCATACGGCGAAGATCGCGATCCTCTCGCGCGTGCTCGGCGGCTCGAAGAATCTGCCGGCGGACGCGATTGAAAAGTTGATCAACGTCCGTGAGAAAGCTGGTTACCTTGGCGAGTCCGCGCGTTGCCAGGCGTGTGGTTATTTGCACGAGACGCAGCTAAGTTGTCCGACCGGCGATCGACCCGCGCGCGCTGCATCCGAGAATGGCGCCGGAAAGATCTCACTGACGCGCGAAGAACTCGTCGAATTGTTAAGTCAGGCAGTAAATGGTAAATAATCCGTTTGTAATCCGTGTAATCTGTGGTTAAAAACTTCTTTAGGAGCATCTGAATGCAAGAAGCACTCGGAATGGTTGAAACAAAAGGTCTCGTTGCAATGATCGAAGCGGCCGATGCGATGGTCAAGGCCACCAACGTCACGCTCGTCGGTTACGAAAAGATCGGCGCCGGCTTTGTGACCGCGATCGTGCGTGGCGACGTTGCTGCCGTGAAGGCCGCGACTGACGCAGGCGCAGCGGCTGCGCGACGTGTCGGTGAATTGGTTAGCGTGCACGTGATTCCGCGCCCGCATGGCAGTGTCGACGAAAGTCTCCCGGTCGGGCTCGATCGATAATCCGACATGATCATTGCTCGCATCCTCGGCACTGTTGTGGCGTCGCAGAAAGACGAACGGTTAAGCGGAAAGAAGTTGCTGATCGTGAGACCGATCAACGTCGACGGCAGTGATACCACCGGCTACGTGGTTGCAGTTGATACAGTGGGCGCCGGATTTCATGAGCGCGTCCTCGTGGTAGCCGGATCGAGTGCAAGGCTGGCGCAGGGCATGAAGGATGTTCCCGTGGATGCGGCGATCGTCGGCGTGATTGATACGGTTGACGTGACAGAATGAAATGCAGCTCGCACGCGTGATCGGCACAGTTGTAGCAACCGTCAAGAACGAATCGCTCGCCGGGCGGAAGTTGCTCGTGGTCCAAACCGTCGACAGAAACTTGCAGTCCACCGGCAAGCCGATGGTGGCGGTGGATGCGGTAGGCGCGGGCGTCGGCGAGCTCGTGTTCTGGTGTCGCGGCAAGGAAGCGAGTTTTCCGTTCAAACGCGAAGACACACCGACCGATTGCACGATCGTAGGCATCGTAGATTCTGAGCAGCACGTAACAAGATGATTCTCGCTCGCGTTGTTGGAAACATTGTGGCCACGCAAAAGAACCACCGGTACGAGAACGCGCGCGTGATGCTGTGCCAGCAAATCACGCTTGAAGGCGAGGAGACGAGTTATTCTGTGCTGGCGCTCGACTCGGTTGACGCGGGCGTCGGGGACACGGTGCTAATCGTTCAGGAAGGTTGGAGCGCTTCGACGGCGGCGACAGGAAAGGTTGGGGCGGCGATCGATTCCGCGATTGTGGGCGTCGTAGATCGGATCGACTTGTTATAGATGGAAGACCAGGCGAGAGCCATTGCAGAGAGGATTGCCCGGCGGGTGGCCGGCGGTCCGCCTTTGTCCGAGAACGCCACGGACATCAGCTCGGAGCTTGCTGCCCTGCGCGCCAGTCTCGCGGAGATGCAAAGCCGGCTGGTGCAGATCGAAGCGAAAGTTCGTGCGGAAGTTCCAGCCGCTCCTCGCGTACACTCACCGTGGCTGGGTGGAGTTAATGCAAGTCACCCGAGTCTCGACCGCTTTGGTGTTGAAGAAGCGACAGTCTCGGAGTTAGTCGATTATTTTCAAAGTGAAAAGGCTTGCAGCATGGAACCAGGCGGCAAGCCTTGTGATCACTGCGCGATGTGCAGCTCTCGCGGTTTTTAGACCACGGATAACGCGGATAAAAATCCGGATTTCAAATCCGTGTCATCCGTGGTTCGTGTTACTTGTTCTGGTTTTGCCTCAACGAATTCGAGTTAATCTGCGGCACTGCCCGCGCGCCCTCTTCAGCCCTGAAGTAAGGCTCCTCCTTGAATCCAAAAAGCTTCGCTGAAATCACCGTTGGGAAACGCGCGCGCGTGGTGTTGTAGTCCTGCACACTCGTGTTGTAATCGTTGCGTGACGTTGCAATACGATTTTCCGTGCCGGCCACTTCATCCTGCAACTTCATAAAGTTTTCGTTTGACTTCAGAACCGGATAATTTTCCTGCAGCACCAGCAAGCGTCCAATCGTGCCGCCAAAACTGTTTGAAGCATCGATCACTGCCTGCTTCTGTTCGGGAGACTTGTCGCCACCTTCGCCTTGTGGCGCCTGATTCGTTGCATTCAACAAGCGTGAGCGCGCCTGCGCGATCGTACCAAACACTTCCTGCTCCTGGATGCCCGCCAGCTTCGCTGACTCGACCAGGTTGTTTATCAGATCTGCGCGGCGTTGTAGCTGCGTTTCTACACCGGCCCACTTTCCTTTCACGTCTTGTTGTTTTGTGGTCAGCGTGTTGTATCCGCAACCGCTGGCAGCAAATGAAATCATTGCTACAGCGAAAAGGATCACCAATCTTCGGGTCTTCATCTCTCCAAATCTCCCATTTATAAGTTATACCCCTGCAACCAGTGGGGCTCCTACGAACCTGGACCACGTTCGTTTCCAAGCTCGTCTACTGCTTCAACAACCTGTTCGACCTGCAACAGGTAGGCTCCGAAAAGATCATTTGCTTCTTTTTCCGACGAGGGGAGATCACTGCCAGTGCGAAACTGAAAAATTCTTTCGAACGGCGCGGGGTCGAGTTTCAACAGTCTCGCAGTCGCGCGGACGCAATCGGGTTTTGCTACCGGCGCTTCCTGGCCGTGCAGTAGCAACACTGCCCTGAACAACGCAGCGAAGCTCGATAAACTGTCGCTCATGAGATCGCACAACTTCTCGATCGATACTGAAGCCGGAATATAAAGCCGGCGCAACTGGATCACCTTGCTGCGCAGCTCGTACTCAGTCTGGTGACGCAGGTTCGCATCCGAGAGTTTTACAAACTCGAAGGGATCGTGACCGTAAAGAACGATTCGCGCGTTTGCCATCTGGTGAAATTCGATCGGAAATACGTCGGCAGCATCGGAGAGTTCTTCCACCGTGAAATACACGGGCAGCGGGTGGCCCAGTCGCTGCCACTCGCGCATCGGCGCCTGCGCCTGGCGCAAGTCTTCCGGGGTAATTCGATTTAGAGCGATGAGCAGGTTGTAGTCTGAACGCAACTCGATGTGATCGCCGGCCGCCGCCGAGCCGTAGAGGACCACGCTAGCGAGATTCGCTCCGTGCGTTGCGCGCAGATCTTCGACGAGTCCCTTGAGAGCTTCCTGTACTACTGTCTTCACCATAGATTTTTTAGAGCCACAGATTTTCACGGATGACACGGATAAGAAAATCCGTTTTCAATCTTGAAATCCGTGTTACCAGCTTCCTCCTGCGCCGCCGCCGCCAAAATCACCACCACCACCGAAACCCCCGCCGAAACCACCACCGCCGCCGCCTCCAAAACCTCCGCCGCCGAAGCCACCACCGCCCCAGCCACTACTCGAACCCCAACGACTGCGGCCTCCGCCGAGATTGCTGAACAAACTTCCCCACAGCAGTGCCTGCAAACATCCGCCACCACCGCCGCCACGTCTGCGCGATGAGGAGAAGAGCACCATCAATATGAAACCGACAATAAGTATTCCCAGGCACATACTACTTAAACTCGTTTGCGGCGGTTGCCGTTCCTCCGCCGGACTCTGGCGATACACGTAACGCTGATCGATGCCCTCGATACTGAAGCCACGTTTTGCTGCGAGTGTCGCCGCATAAGACTGAACCGTGTCGAGTATTCCTTTACTGTAATTCTGCTGCCTGAACGCAGGCACCAGTCGTTCACGTTGAATTTGTCCGATCAAACCGTCAGGCAAATCTCCTTCCAGATGGCGGCTTACCTGTGTGAAATACTTGCGATCCTGAATCGCAACCACGAGCAGGAAGCCCGCCTTCTCTGCGTCCCTTGGTCCAATACCCCAACCACGTGCGACTCGCAGCGTGTAATCGAAGATGTCGCGATCACCGGTCGTGTCGACCGTCAATACGGCGTATTCGATATTCCCGCGCTCTTTCAAGTTCAAGTAGATCGACTCCAATCGTTGACGCGTGCCGGCGTCGATCACGTTGGCGTTATCTACAATCGGGTTGAAGGGAACGGGAAGTGGAACCGGGGATTGGGGTGTTGCCTGCGCGTTGACTTGAACGGCTAACAACGAAAAGACCAAAGCCACAAGGCCGAGGCCAAGCCACACAGAAGCTGATTTTTTCAAAAGCAAACGCAATGGCGAAATTCTCGTCAGTGCTAACCCTCGATCAAACGGTGCAACAAGTAGAACAGGGCCACCCCTCCAAAAACGACAATTGAGACCGTGGGGTTTCTTTCTTCTTTGTGATTCACTTCGGGAATCAAGTCGCTTGCTGCTACATACAGTGTCACACCTGCCGAGAATGGCAACGCATAACCGACCGCATTGCCCATCCTCGTGTTGAGCAAAGCGACGCCAATTACGCCAGCCAGAGTCGCGGCGCCGATCGCGGCAGTCGCCATCAGCGCCGTCTTCGTAGAACGTCCTGTAGCAAGCATGATCGATGCCACAGTAAAGCCTTCCGGCATTTTGTGGAGCAGAATCGCGATGAACACTAGAATTCCGACTTTGAAATTCACCAGGAAAGCGGACGCTATTGAGACACCGTCAAAGAAAGTGTGAATCCAAAGTCCACCGACTGCCGTGTAGGCGGAGGAAGGCCGCATGAACGATTCCGGGTGAGTTTCGGCGCCGAAATGGAAATGTGGCGCGAGCGTGTGTTCGAAGAACTGAATTGTCAGGTAACCGACGAGCAGCAGCGCCATCGCGCCCGCGACAGCCTCTGCCGATGACTCGCCCGGTGAGTCCCTCGTCCAAATACCGACCGTTTCGGGAAGGATCTCGATAAAAATGGCGGCCAGCATGAAGCCCGCGCCGAGAGCGACCAGATACTTCAGGAAACGTTCGCCGAGGCGGTGCGCGCCTGATTTAACGAGAACAATCCCGCCGAGGACATTCGCGCCCGCGGCCAGCAACCCGAAGAAGAGAATCGATGTCATCGTGTGATGGGCCACAGATTACACGGATCCAGAACAGATCAAAAACGATCTCTTCCGATCCGTGTAATCCGTGCGCAATAAGGCAAACAACAGGCGATCAGCGCGATTGTATTAGGTATTGACACTCTCTGGGGCGCAGCGTAGTATCCGGCCTTGGGTGGTCAAAAGTGGTCGGAAGTGGGTCCAACCTCGTAGCAACACCGATCATTCAGCAACACTTTTCCTTTGGGCCACCCACCAAAGCTCTCTCATCAGGTTCAAACGATGCTGCGAGGAAATTACACGGCACGAATTGATGTCAAAGGTCGCCTCAAAGTTCCAACTGAATTTCGGCGCCTGATCGAGGAGAAGCACGGCAAAGAGTTTTATATCACGAGTCTGCAAGGCGATTGCGTTCGGATTTACCCGCTGCCGGAATGGGAGTCGATAGAGCAGCGACTTTCATTATTGCCTTCGATGGATCCGGCACGACGGAAGTTCCTTGATAGAACGAACTACTACGGTCAGCAAGCCACGATAGACGGCCAGGGCCGCCTGTTGATTCATCCGTTGCTGCGCAAGAGTGCGGAAGTGATTGGAGATGTCGCAGTAATGGGCTACCTGACCTACCTGGAAGTTTGGGAGCTCGATAAGTTCAAAGCTCGCATGCTCGCAGATCCGTACACGGAAGAAGACGAGGCTGCGATTGCGAGACTTGGAATTTAGTGCTTCGTACTTGTTACTTTGTACTTTGTGAAAAAGAACAAAGCACAAAGAACAAAGCACAAAGGTCGAAAGTTCTTTGAACGAGATCACGGGGCGGTGGAGATGGCTGCGCCTTTGGGGGGCATGGGCGCGCCCCATCGCCCCGTGCTGCTTGAAGAGACACTGAAGTTCCTTGCTCCTGAGCGAGGAGGTCTCTTTGTCGATTGCACGGTTGGACTTGGCGGACACAGCGAAGCAATTCTGAAATCCTCCGGTGATACTCGCGTCATTGGAATGGATCTCGACACGTCGGCGCTCGAGTACACGCGACAACGACTGGCGCCTTTTGGAGACCGGTTTCGCGCTGTTCACGCCAACTTTTGCTCGATCGCCGGCATGTTGCAGCAGGCGAATGAACATGGACCGGCGGGCGTTCTGGTGGATTTGGGAGTTTCTTCACTGCAGTTTGATTCGCCCGAACGTGGGTTTAGTTTTCGTTTCAATGCTCCTTTAGATATGCGGATGGATCCTACGAGTGGGGCTACCGCTGCCGATCTTCTACAGCAACTTCCCGAATCGGAAATTGCCAGAATCATTTATGAGTATGGAGAGGAGCGACACTCACGACGCATCGCCCGTCGCATCGTCGAACGTCGCGAACAGGGCAACCCAGTCACGACGACCACGGAATTAGCAGAGCTTGTGCGGGGCGCTGCCGGCGGTTACAAGCGCGACCAGATTCATCCGGCGACGCGCACGTTCCAGGCCCTGCGCATCGCCGTCAATGAAGAGCTTGAAGGGCTGGGAAAGTTTGTTGAGACAGCGGTCGATCTTTTAATACCCGGCGGTCGGTTTGTCGGCATCAGTTTTCACTCGTTGGAGGATCGGATCCTCAAACGTGAGCTGAGAAGACTTTCCGGACATTGTGAATGTCCGCCACGTTTGCCGGTTTGTTCGTGCGGTGCGCGTGAAGTCGTTGAAGTGCTGACGCGCCGTCCGGTAGTTCCAGGCTCGCGTGAGGTTGACGAGAATCCGCGGGCACGCAGCGCGAAGTTGCGCGCGTGCCAAAAACTCGAGGCATCTTTATGAAGAGATTTCCTGAGCAACAACTAAACGCAAAAATTCGCCGCACTCGCGACACCACCGCACTGTCACGACTCGCGCTGCTGTTGTTTTGTGGATTGGTATTGGCAGGCGGATTTGTCTTCGCGGCCAAGCAGCACTTCGCTGCCGTGCAGTTTGGTTATGAACACGAAACTTTGCGCACTGAACGCAAGCGATTGCTGGAAGAGAACCAGCGACTCGCTCTCGAAAAGGAGCGCGCGACCGCGCCGGACAGGCTCGAGCCCGCAGCGCGCCGTCTCGGATTGAAACCAGCGCGCCCCGGTCAAATCGGAAAAAATCCGCGTTAATCCGTGTAATCCGCGGCTAATAAAAAGCGTCCTCATCACGCTACTGGTTAGGGGGAAACAAGTAGGTGATGCTGGCACGCCTCGTTGCTCGATCAAAATCCAGACCGGACGTTTCACCAGGCCGCGCGCTTTTCGTCGCGGCTTTTATTGGCTTTTGGATGCTGGTCGTCTGCGCCCGCCTCATCTACCTGCAATTCTCGCAGTACGACGCGCTCACCAACCGCGCTCGCCAACAACAGCAAAACTCGATCGAAACCAGCGCACAACGCGGTGAACTGTTGGACCGCCAGGAGCGACAACTCGCTCGCAGCGTGCAGACAGTCTCGTTATTTCTCGATCCTGACGGTCTCGAAGCAGAGACGTTGGACCGTAATGCCCAGCAACTTGCCCGCACGCTGGGCATGAAGCAGGCTGATCTCGCGAAAGAGTTTCGCGAAGCTCGCCAGGACAAGCGCAGGTTCATCTGGATCGCGCGCCGCCTTGATGCAGACCTTGCCAACAAGATCGTCGCGATGAATCTTCCGGGAATTCAAACGCGACTCGAACCGAAGCGTTACTACCCGAATGGTCCACTCGCGGCGCACGTGCTCGGATACGTTGGACTCGATGGACAGGGTCTCGGCGGTATGGAACAGTCGTACAACTCCAAAATCTCCGGCGAACCGGGTCGACTGTTTCTCGAGAAAGACGCGAACGGCAAACCTTACGAGAGTTACGAGATCGCGTCGAAGCCCGGCCAAACAGTTGTGCTAACGATCGATCAGTCGATCCAGTACCAGGCAGAACAGGCACTACAAGCCGCGGTCCAAAATTCACGGGCCAAGTCAGGAACGGTGATCGTGCTCGATCCCCGTAGCGGAGAGATTCTCGCGCTCGCAAATGCTCCGACGTTTGATCCGAACAAGGTCGCCGAGGCAAAACCCGAAACACGATCCAATTGGGCGCTGCAAAATATTTACGAACCGGGCTCGACGTTCAAAGTCGTCGCTTTCTCCGCCGCGCTGGAGAAGAAGCTTGCAAAACCCGACGATCACATCGATTGCCAGATGGGCGCGATCACTGTCGCCGGACGCGTGGTCCACGATCATCATCCGTTTGGCTCGCTGACGATTACCGAAGCGTTGGCGAAGTCGAGCAACGTCGCCGCGATCAAACTCGGCATGCGTGTCGGCGACCAAACGATGTACGACTACATGAAGCGTTTCGGTTTTGGTTCCCGAACAGGAATCGAGTTGCCGGGCGAGACCGCGGGCATTCTGCGCAAGGTTGAACGCTGGCAGCCCTCCTCGATTGGCTCGCTCGCCATTGGCCAGGAAGTTGGCGTCACCCCCGTGCAGATGGTCGCCGCGTTTGGCGCACTGGCAAACGACGGCGTGCGAATCGCGCCGCATTTGATCCGCGAAGTTCGCGACGCGGGCGGCAACGTCGTGTATCGCGCACAACCGGAACAGCGACGCGTGATCAGCGCCGAGACTGCGATCTCTTTACGAGGCATGCTTGAGGGAGTGACGCTGAACGGCACTGCAAAGAAAGCGCAGTTGGACGGTTACTCAGCAGCGGGCAAGACGGGCACCGCGCAAAAGATCGACCCGAAGACGCGAGCTTATTCGTCGACGAAGTTCGTCGGTTCATTCGTCGGTTTCGCGCCCGTCAGCAATCCGCAAGTCGTCATCATCGTCGTGATCGACGAACCCGCCGGCGCTTATCACGGCGGCGACGTCGCTGCACCGGTGTTTCGTGAAGTTGCCGAACAGATCCTGCCGGGTCTCGGCGTCATGCCTGACATCGAAATCAAACCGGCGCCTGATTTGATTGCGCAGGTAAACGAGGATCCGGAACGCGCCACTAAGCTGCGTGACGAGCAGGCGCAAGCCGAACAAGAGCGGCGAGCCACATTGCCAACCGTGGATAGCAACGGAGGACGCGGCGGAGAAGTTGTTTACGCTGTGGCCACGAAGACGGCGATGTTGATGCCGGATCTGCGTGGGCGCAGCGTGCGTGATGTCGCGAGAACTTGCGCGCAACTCGGGTTGCAGGTTGAAGCGCGTGGCGAAGGCAAAGTGCTGAAACAGAACCCCTCGGCTGGTACGGAAGTGAGCACAGGGCAGCTTGTCTACGTTGATTTTGGGAGGTCGCAGTAGAGTTGCTTAACCCGACAGATGAAGAAACTCTCGCAGATGACGTACACTACGGCATTGCTGACTGCAGACGACGACTACGCAGCCAGCGTTCAACCCTCCGGGCACAACATCATCCCCCAAAAGATGGCTCGAACGGTGAGGTGAGACCGGCCGGCGGTCGTGTTGGCAGCTATGCAGAAGTTTTTGCGAATGTTTCGATGAGCCAGAGCTCGCTTTCAAGATTGGTTGAATGCCTGCTCGATCCAGTTAACACGCCCTCGCCGGAAGAATCGATCGAACGGGAAAAGGCTGTAATAACGTGAAGGTTGGAGAGGCAGCGGATTTGATGGGCGCGGATGCGAGGAGCATGAGCGCCGAGATGTTTGACAAACAGATTAGAGATTATTCCATCGACTCGCGTTCGGTAGGCGCGGGCGAACTCTTCTTTGCACTCTCGCAACAGGACTACGCCCGCGCCGGTTTTAATGGTGAGTTTGTCGATGCGCATCGCTTTATCGCTGACGCGTTCGAACGAGGTGCGATCGCCGCTGTAGCTCGCGCGGATCGAGTGAATGGCGATCCTGATCTCGAGAAGATGAAGGATCGACTGCTGCTCGTCGACGACGCGATTGCGGCATTGCAGCAACTCGCGCATCGTGTTTACACGGCGTGGGGAAAACCGGTTGTTGCCATCACGGGTAGCGCGGGAAAGACGACGGCGAAGGAGTTGACTGCGCAAGTTCTTACAGGCGCAGGTCATCGCGTTTTGAAAAGCGAGCGAAATTACAACAACGGTTTGGGACTGCCGTTGTCGGTTTTGCGCATGGTGAGCGAGGACCGTTCACCCGATCAATTCGATCTCGCCGTGCTGGAGATGGGAATGTCTTCGCCGACGCACGAGATTCAGCGGCTCTGCCGGATCACGCCGCCCGATGTTGCCGTGGAACTGATGGTAGCGCCGGTCCATCTCGAGTATCTCGGCACGATTGAAAACATCGCCGCGGCGAAGGCGGAATTGGTCGAAGGACTCAAGCCGGAAGGCACTGCGATTCTGAACGCCGACGATCCGTTGGTCATGCAGATGCGTGACAAGCACCAGGGCCGGACGTTGACGTTTGGTATCGACAACGTGGCGGACATCACCGCTAATGAGATTGATACGCGTTCACTGGGAAGGATCGAGTTCCGTTTGCGAACGCCGTTGGGAGAAGCGCATGCGTCGTTGCCGATGAGCGGGCGTCACAATCTGAGTAACGCTCTCGCGGCGTCGGCGGTCGGAACAGCGTTTTCGATTCCGCCGGAAGAGATCGCGAAGGCGTTGAAAACCGCGCAACCGCCAAAGATGCGCGGTGAAGTGTTTGACTTCGCCGCAGGTTTCACGGTGATAGACGATTCGTATAACTCGAATCCGCGTTCGTTGCTGAACATGGTGCGAACGATGGTGGAAGCAGGTCAGGGACGGAAGCGACTGGTCGTCATTGCCGGAGAGATGCTCGAGCTCGGACCTGATGAAGTTTCGTTACATCGAGACGTTGGCAGCGAGATCGCCGGCAGCGGAATTGATTTACTTTGGGGCGTGCGTGGACTGGGGCAAGAGATTGTTGCTGGCGCAAACGAGGCAGGGTTGAAGGCGACGCGGTTTTTCGAGTCCTCTGATGAAGTTGCGCAGGAGTTGATCAAAGAAGTACGCGAAGGTGATTTGATTTTGGTAAAAGGATCGCGCGGAGTTGCGACAGACAAGATCGTGAAAGCGTTACGCGAGCGGTTTCCGTTAGCCGGAGCTGATGAGAGTTAGTCCTGTCAAAAACTATTTGTCGAACTAAATGATCTACTACTTCCTTTACGAACTCCTCTACATCCATTTCCGGGAAAAGGAGTGGTATCTCGTAAAGGCCCTCAACGTTTTTCAGTACGTCACCTTTCGCACCGCTTACGCGACGATTACTGCGCTGCTGATCTCGCTCTTCTTTGGCAGCACGCTGATCGACGCGTTGAAGAAGTGGAACGTGGGCCAGCAGATTCGCGAAGAAGGGCCGAAGGAACACATGGTCAAGCGCGGCACTCCCACGATGGGCGGAGTGCTGATCGTCGGCGCAGTCCTGATCTCCACGCTCCTCTGGGCCAAGCTCTCCAGCGTTTACGTCTGGACCGCAATGATCGCGACGTTGCTCTTTGCTGCCATCGGTTTTGTCGACGACTACTCGAAGATGGCGAAGAAGCGCAGCCTCGGATTGACGGCGCGGCAAAAGTTGTTGGCCCAACTGCTCGTCGCGGTTCTCGTTTGGGCAGTGCTGTTCACGTCGACGCGATTTTGGGGCGGCACTGGTTACTCGTGGAATTTCAGTATTCCGTTCTTCAAAGCGACAGCCGATCCGTTCGGTAAGAGTTTTATCGGTCCTTATATTTACCTGATCCTGATCGTCGTCGTGCTGCTGGGATCGTCTAACGCGGTGAATCTCACGGACGGATTGGACGGGCTGGCAATCAGCGTGACGTTTATCGCGATGACGGCGTTGACGGGTTTCACTTATCTCAGCAGCGACGCGCGCTGGGCTGGATATCTTGAGTTGACGCACAGGCCCGAAGCGGCAGAGTTGACAGTTTTTTGCGGAGCGATGGCCGGAGCGAGTCTCGGATTCCTCTGGTACAACGCGCCGCCCGCACAGGTCTTCATGGGCGACGTCGGCAGTCTCGCGATCGGCGGAGCGATGGGCACGGTTGCGGTGCTGACGAAGCAGGAGTTCATGCTGCTGATGGTCGGCGGTGTGTTTGTAATTGAGGCGATGTCGGTGATGTTGCAGGTGAGCGTCTTCAAGATGACGAGACGCACGACGGGCACCGGCCGGCGTTTATTCAAGATGACGCCGCTGCATCATCATTTCGAGATGCAGGACTGGAAGGAGTCGAAGATTGTCTTCCGGTTTTTGATTTTGGCGATCTTGTTTGCGTTGTTGAGCCTGTCGACGTTGAAGCTCAGG
>DASSEB010000443.1:0-12666 GCA_035696765.1 Pyrinomonadaceae bacterium
TTAATTGGCCAGCAACGGTCGCAGTCTAGTCCGCATGCCGTTTCAAAGTCAAGCGCAAACTAGTACACCCCTACTGACCAGAAAACTTCGTTACGAAAAATCACAAAAACGGAAACCTATTAAACTCAACCACAGCGCCGAAGGCGCGAAAGATGGTAGCCAAGGGCACAGCGCTGAGCAGAGCGAAGCGCATCGCCCCTGGTTAGCCAGAAAAATTTGATAAAGCACTGAAAGTGCGAAAGATTCAATGCCGGCTGACTATTCCTTCCGCTCTTTCAGAGCGGTGGGGTCATTTACCTAATGGTCCAGGGGCGACGCGCTTCGCTCTGCTCAGCGCTTTGCCCCTGGCTACCTTTTTTCGCGCCTGCGGCGCTGTCAGCGCATTCCCCTGGCTACCTTATTTCGCGCCTTCGGCGCGCAATCACGCGCGGCCGGCTCCGGTGGAGCGCTTGCGCGTTGGCGTGATCGGCTCGCGGTTCGTTGGTTTTGCTGGACCACGAGCGCCGCCCTTGACAGGCTGATTAAAACTCAATGCCGCCTGCCGGTTCGCAGCTTCCAGTCGCTGCTCCCACCAAACCATGATCGGGCTGGCAATCGCGATCGAAGAATACGTTCCGAAGACCACTCCGATCAGCAGTGCCAGCGAAAACCCGCGAAGCACTTCGCCACCGAAAAGCACCATAGCCAGAACTGAAAGAAACACGAGGCCGCTGGTGATTACGGTCCGGGAAAGCGTCTGATTGATCGAATCGTTCGTGATCTTATACAGAGAATCACGCCGGTGCAGCTTGCGATTTTCTCGAATACGGTCAAAGACGACAATCGTATCGTTTACGGAGAAGCCGACGAGTGTGAGCAACGCCGCGATGACGTTCAGACTAACTTCGATCTGGAAAAGCGAGAAGAAACCCAACGTCACGAGCACGTCGTGAAACACGGCGATTACTGCCGCCGCACCATAGGTCCATTCAAACCGTGCGCCGATGTAAATCAGTATTCCCACCAGCGCGGCGAGAGTAACTGCTACGGCTTTATTTCGAAGTTGAGCCCCGGCTATCGCGCCAACAGCATCCGTTCCAACGATCTTGTAGGCGGCATTCGGGTCTGCTTCCAACTCCTGCTGCGGCGCGGCCTCCGATCCAAAGGTATTCAGCGCTTCTCTAACCTTAGTGCGGCCATCCTGTCCCTCGCCTTCCAGCGGAACCTTGATAAGGACAGTGTCAGCCTTGTCAGTAACGGGCTGCACCACGGCATCACGAATGCCTTTGCTGGAAAGAGCATTTCGGATTGCGTCGTCATGGGGTCGCTGTTTGAACTTGGCTGTGACGACGGTGCCGCCCTTGAAGTCAACACCTAGATTGAAGGCCTGGCGGCCGGTTGTTTGACGGACAATCGCCGATGCGAGGCCCAGCAACATGAGCAGCACAGATACCCCAATAAACCATGAGCGGCGACCTAGCCAGTCGATATTTACATCGTGAAGGACTTGAAACATGATGATTCCTAAATACTCAGCGACTCCAGTCTTTCCTTACGTGACAGTAACCAGATGAAGATCGTCCGCGAAACGTAAACCGCCGAAAAAAGGTTTATCAGCAATCCGATTACTAGCGTCACGGCAAACCCTCTGATAGGCCCGGTGCCAAACACAAACAAAAACAGAGACGAGATAACAGTAGTTACGTGCGTATCAATGATCGTAACAAAGGCACGCTGAAATCCCAGGTCAACCGCGGATGGAACAGTCTTGCCGGATCTCAACTCCTCACGAATTCGTTCAAAAATCAAAACGTTGGAATCGACAGCCATGCCGATTGTAAGAATGATGCCGGCGATGCCAGGCAACGTCAGTGTAGCGCCAAACACGATCAAGCCCGCGAGCATCAGGACCATGTTCAAGATCAACGCGACGACGGCGTTCACGCCTGAGCCGCGATAGTAGAAGAGCATGAAAGCGACGACGAGGGCGAGGCCCACGACCGAAGCTCTCACTCCGGCTCGAATTGAATCCTGGCCCAGGCTTGGTCCAACCGTGCGCTCTTCGAGATATTCGATCGGCGCAGGCAGAGCGCCCGAACGCAGCGTCAGCGCGAGATCTTCCGCGGATTGTTTGGTGAAACGTCCGGTGATCTGTCCCGAGTCATAGATCTGCGACTTGATGTAAGCAATCGACTTCACTTCACCATTGAGCACCACGCCCATGTATTCGTTGATGTGCGCGCCGGTCCAGGCGCCAAACTTGTCCGCGCCAGTCCGCTTCAGCGAGAAGTTGATCTCGAAATCGTCAGACCGGCCGCCCGTTGTGGGTACCGCAGTGGCGTTTCTCAACTCGCTGCCGTCGATAATCGCAGGCGTCTCGACCACCACCCATTGCTTCGGTTTTTGCTGGTCCTTTGCAGCGTTGGCACTGAGCTCCATGCGTTCCGCATAAGGCAAAACTTTACGATTCGGCGGAACGGTGCCGGCGCTGTTGAGCGAGGCGATCGCCTCTGCTTCAGTGGGATAGGTCGTGGCCGGCGCAGGACTTGGCGGACCGACGACATGAACGAGTTCAAGGCGCGATTCACCTTTCAAAATGTCCTTAACTCGTTCCGGATCCTGCACACCCGGCATCTGCAGAAGGATCTGATGGGAACTCTGCGATCCGTGAGTTTGGAGTGTCGGCTCAGCGATACCGAGCGCGTTAATACGGCTATCGATAATGTTCAGCGCCTGTGTGGTCGCATTATCAGCGAGCGTTCGTTGCGCGGCTTGAGTCATCGTCCAGCTAAGCTGGTCGCCTGACGCTGAATAGGTCCAGACCGAAGTATCGCCGAGTTCAACTTTTTTCTGGACTGCCTCTTTGATGTCGGCAGCTTTGGACGGATCAGCCACTTCGAGCACGACGCGGTAGTTACCGCCGCCGATGTCGGCGCGGCCGCCCTTGATCTCGAAGCCGGCATCTTTTGCCGCATTTTGCGCCGCGACACTGTCTTCCTCAGTCAATCGTCTTAGAAACTCCTCAGTCTTAACTCGCATAACGAGATGCGAGCCGCCCTGGAGGTCGAGACCGAGATGGATGTTGGACGCGAGTGTCTGCTTGATCCCCGACCACGTGAAGTCTCTGACGGACGGGCGATGGCGTGGACCGATCACGAGGTAAAGACCTGCGATAGTTATTATGGCGATGATTATGGCGCGCGTGAGAAGGTTCTTTTTCTTCATTGCAGAAAGATAATTTAACTAAGTGGCCTGTTTTCCTTCGTCGTCGATGCCGGCGATGGCCGATCGAGCTATCTCCAGAATCGACTTGTCGGCACTGCGGATAAGAAAGCTCGTGTCCCGCACCGTGGTTATCACTCCGATAATTCCACCGGTTGTAACCACACGATCGCCAATCTTCAGAGTGGCTATCGTATCCTGCAACTGTCTTTGCCGTTTCTGCTGAGGCCTTATTAATAGGACATAGAAGACAGCGATAATGAGAAGGATGGGCAGGAGCTGAGCAAATCCACTTAAGCCACCCTGAAAGAAAATCAAAAAAGTATGCATCGACCTCTTTAGCAGTTTCGAAGGATTTGACTTCGATGTCCCAAACTTCTGATGTTTATGAACAGGCGGAAGCGGCCAGCTCGCGAACTACTATTCACCATTCGCACCCAGCCGCCCGGTGAACTCACGCCGAAATGTTGGGAAATCGCCAGACCGGATAGATTGCCTCACACCTCGCATGGTGTCAAGGAAGAAGGCCAAATTATGGTGCGACAACAGTACACTCGCCAGCATCTCCCCGGCCATATATAGATGACGGAGGTAGGCGCGCGAGTGTCGCCGGCAGACGGAACACCCGCAGGATTCGTCGAGGGGACGAGAATCGTTCGTCCACTGTGCATTCTTGATGTTCAACTTGCCGCGTGACGTAAAAGCCTGGCCAGTCCGTCCATTGCGAGTCGGCAAAACGCAGTCGAACATGTCGACACCGCGCGCTACGGATTCGACGAGATCCTCCGGCGTGCCCACGCCCATCAGGTACCTTGGCGATTCTTTCGGCATTCGCGGCGCGATGTCATCAATAACGTCGAACATTAGTGACTTCTCTTCGCCGACGCTCAAGCCGCCGATCGCGTAACCGTCAAAACCGATGTCGACAGTCTGTTCGAGACTGGCGCGGCGCAGATCGAGATGTCCGGCGCCCTGGATGATGCCGAAGAGTGCTTGTCGTTGACCGTCTACGCGGCCCGTGTCAGCGCCTTCCGATTGCAATCGATCAAAAGCTGCTTTCGAACGCTTCGCCCAGCGCGCGGTCAGACTCATGCTTCGCTCGGTCTCTTCGTGACTCGCTTCGCCGGGTGCGCACTCATCGAAAGCCATGACAATGTCAGAGCCGAGCGCCGCCTGCACTTCCATCGAGACTTCCGGTGACAAGAACCGGAGCGAGCCGTCAACATGAGAACGGAACTCTGTGCCTTCTTCGGTGATCTTCCGCAGCGCTCCAAGACTCCATACCTGAAAGCCACCGGAGTCGGTCAACAAAGCGCGGTCCCAACCGATGAAACGATGCAGACCACCGGCAGACTTGATCACGTCGATCCCGGGTCGAAGCCAGAGGTGATAGGTGTTGCCGAGTATAATTTTGGCGTCGAGATCTTCCGATTCGAGCGCCTCAAAACGAATTCCTTTTACAGTCCCCGCGGTGCCGACAGGCATGAAGACCGGCGTCTCGATCTGCCCGCGGCGCGTCGTCAAGACACCCGCGCGCGCCTCACCGTCCTGAGCTTCAACTGTGAAACTTATCGCGGCGGCTGTCATTGTTTGTGCATTTTGTGCCTTTTTGTGGCTAACTTCTTATGCCTTTCGACGATCCGCAACGGCGTGGCAAAGAAATCAAACTCCTCGCGCAGACGATTCACGAGGTAGCGCTCGTACGAGAAGTGCAATCCCGGCTTTCCACCCGACGTGAACACCACAAACGTCGGCGGCCTGACGCCAGCCTGCGTCAAGTACTGCACATGCAAACGCGACATTCCACCCTTCGCCGGCGACGGAGCCGTCCCGCCCCGCGGTTGCGCGATCGCCCGCTCAAAGAAATCGTTGAGCTGAGAAGTCGGAATTCTTCGATTTCGAGCTTCATCCGCTTTGATCACGAGCGGCAGAATCTTCTCGACGCGTTGACCCGTCAACGCGGAGATCGTGACCACCGGCGCCCATTCTAAAAACTTCATCTTGTCGCGCAGGCCTCTTTCAAACTCCGCCGCCGTGTTTGTCTCCTTGTCCTGGATCGCATCCCATTTATTGACCGCGATGATGATCGAACACCCGGCGTCGAGCGCGTAGCCCGCTATGTTTGCGTCAAGCGCCGTCACACCTTCGACGGCGTCAACTAGAACAATCGCCACGTCCGCGCGCTCAAGACTCTTCCGCGCCATGATGACTGACAACTTCTCCGCCATCTCGTCAGTCTTCCCTTTGCGCCGGATCCCTGCGGTGTCGATTATCCGGAAGTTTCGTTCAGGTGTTTCGAGGACCGTATCGATTGCGTCGCGAGTAGTGCCTGCAACCGGGGAAACGATGACGCGATCTTCGCCAAGGATTCGATTGAGCAGCGACGACTTGCCGACGTTTGGCCGCCCGACGATCGCGAGACGCAGTTCACGCGGTTCAGTGTCCTCGTGATCTTCCTCGCTGTCGATCAGTTCGACGACGCGATCGAGCAGTTCGCCGATACCGATTCCCTGCTCGGCCGAAACCGGAAAAACGTTGTCGAAGCCGAAACGATAAAACTCGGTACTCTCGCTCTCGAGTTTCGACGAATCCGTTTTGTTGGCGGCTACCAGGACGTGTTTGCCTGTCTCACGCAACAGGCGCGCGAGCTCTTCGTCGAGTTGGGTGACGCCGGTGCGTGCATCGACGACCCAGATCAAGACTTGCGCTTCGTCAATCGCCATCCCCGCCTGCCTGAAAATATTGGCGGGAATGACCGCATCGTCGTCAGGCACGATGCCGCCCGTGTCGATTAGAGAGAACCGTGCCCCGGCCCATTCCACCTGACCATAAATTCGATCGCGCGTGATTCCCGGCTCATCGCCGACGATGGCCCGTCGTTCGCCGATGAGACGATTGAAGAGGGTAGACTTGCCGACGTTCGGCCGCCCGACGATGGCGACGAGGTTTGTTTTAGGTGTTTTCATCAAACGATTCTTAGCTTACAGGCCCGATGATTCTGTGTCATCCGTGTGAAATCGTGGGTTATAATCGCCCGGCCTTTAAAAGTCGTTCGACCCGAAGGGATATACAGTATGAAGAGGTTTTTGGCAGCCGCCATAATCACCCTTGCTTTGAGCCTTTCTCTCGCCGCGCAGGAACACACAAGACGTCCACCGACCAGCACTCCCAGCAGCACGCCGCCAAACATTCCGCTGACCGATGACAGTGGTTGGGTAAAGTTCACGTCCGAATCCGGTCGCTTCTCTGTGCTGATGCCGGACACGCCGACCGATAAGACGGAGACGACGCAGAGCGAGCATGGGCCGTACACCACTCACCTGTTCATCGTGAAGGACACAACGAGCGTGTATCTGATCGGCTGGGTTGACTACGATCCGGAGTTCAACTTCAACCGTCAAAGTGAGATGGAAGCGAACCGCGACAACTTCGTTAAAGGGATCAACGCAAGACTGCTCAACACTCGCGCACTGACTATCGACGGCTATCCGGCGCTTGAGTTTTCAGCAGAAACCGCGGACCGGATTTTCAAGTCGCGGGTTTACATGGTTGGGCGCAGGCCTTATCAGATCGTGATTGGCTCTCCGAAGGACCTTGACGATTCAGCGAATCTCAATCGATTCTTCAACTCATTCAAGGTTCGGCCCTACTAAGTCGATAGCTCTTCAATTCTGTTCTGGTGTTTGCGCTTTTGCGCGTTTGCTGGAGACTGCTCAAATGAAACGTAGAGACTTTCTGCAAAAGACCGCCGCGGGCTGCGTCGTGGCCATCGCGCAACCTGCCTCGGCTTTGACTATTGAAAAACGTGAGCCCGCAAACGCTCCGCCCGCATTCGAACTCGACGAACTCACGATCTCCGATCTCCAGCAGGCACTTCAATCCGGCAAATACTCTTCGCGCTCGCTCGTCGAGAAATACACGGATCGGATCAACGACATCGATAAGAAAGGGCCTGCGCTGGCCTCAGTGATCGAGTTGAACCCCGACGCCGAGAAGATTGCGACCGCACTCGATCGCGAACGTAAAGAGAAAGGTCCACGCAGTCCGCTTCACGGGATTCCGATTCTCATCAAAGACAACATCGACACGCAGGATCGGATGATGACCACCGCGGGATCGCTCGCGCTCGTAGGCGCAAAGCCGGCCCAGGACGCGTTCGTCGCGCGAAAACTTCGTGAAGCCGGCGCCGTCATTCTCGGTAAAACAAACCTCAGCGAGTGGGCCAACTTTCGTTCGAGTAAGTCGTCGAGTGGTTGGAGTGGACGCGGCGGACAAACGCGCAATCCTTACGTGTTGGAGCGTAATCCCTGCGGCTCGAGCTCGGGTTCCGGTGTCGCCGTAGCGGCAAATCTCTGTGCGGCCGCTATCGGAACTGAAACTGACGGCTCGGTTGTGTGTCCGTCCTCGGCAAACTCACTCGTCGGCATCAAGCCAACGCTTGGCATGATCAGCGGCGAAGGAATTGTTCCGATCGCTCACAGTCAGGATACGGCCGGCCCGATGGCCCGAACCGTGGCAGACGCAGCGATCCTGCTCGCTTGTGTCGCTGGACCAAGCACTGCGCCGGATCAGACGGCGATCACTAACTTCACGAAAGCTCTCGATAAGAATGGTCTGAAAGGCATGCGACTCGGCATTGCACGCAAGCATTTCGGATTCAACGAACACGTCGACAAGCTCATGAACGATCTGTTAGCGGAGATGAAGAAGCTTGGCGCGGTGCTTGTCGATCCGTCTGACATTCCGACTTCGGGCAAGTTCGACGATTCTGAGTTTCAAGTGCTCTTGTATGAGTTCAAGGCCGATTTAAATGCTTATCTTGCGAAGCTTGGACCACAGGCTCCGGTGCGGTCGCTTAAAGACGTGATCGAGTTTAATGAAAAGAATCGCGATCGTGAGATGCCGTATTTTGGGCAGGACATCATGATCAAAGCCCAGGAGAAAGGACCACTCACGAGCAAGGCATACATTCAGGCTCTGCGTAAGAACCACTTGCTCACCCGCAAACAAGGAATAGATTTCATCATGCAGAAGAACCGGTTGGATGCGCTCGTTGCTCCCACCGGTGGACCAGCATGGCCGACTGACTGGATCAATGGCGACCACTTCACGGGCGGTTACTCATCGGCATCGGCAGTCGCTGGATATCCACACATTACCGTGCCCGCGGGCTACGTCTTCGGATTGCCGGTGGGTATTTCGTTCTTCGGCACGGCCGACAGCGAGTTAAAGCTGGTAAAGATTGCCTACGCTTTCGAACAGGCCACGAAGGCGCGCCGCCCGCCACAGTTTTTGTCGGAGGCCCGCTTTACTTAATTTTTCGAGGTGCATCATGCCCAAGTCGATCTACAGCGTCCATCCCGGCGTCCTCATGACGCAAAAGTGGATTGCTGAACTCAAACAAAAGACCGGTCGATCGCTGGAAGAGTGGCTGGCGCACATCAAGAAGGCTGGACCAAAAGGCGAAAAGGAGCGCCGCGCCTGGCTCAAGGAAGAATACGGCCTCGGCACCAACACCGCCTCGTGGCTCGCGCAACGCGCGGAAGGAAAAGGCGAGGAAACCGCAGATCCGGATCGCTACCTCGAAGCCGCTGAGCGCGACGTGGAGAAGATGTTTTCAGGAGGCAAAGCGAACCTGCGTCCACTCTACGATGCATTGTTGAAGCTCGGACTCAAGACAGGCAAAGAAGCGAAGGCATGCCCCTGCCAGACGATCGTGCCGCTCTATCGCAATCACGTGTTCGCGCAGATTAAACCGACGACGCAAACACGCATCGATCTCGGCTTCGCACTCGGCGACATGAAACCTGAAGGTCGTCTGATTGATACAGGTGGCTTTGCCAAGAAGGATCGGATAACTCACCGGATCCCGATCACTTCCATGGAAGACATCGACGATGACGTGAAACACTGGCTAAAAGTCGCTTACGATCGCGACGCATAAAAAACACCAAACTTACAAATGACATCCTCACCTGCCATTGAACTCGGAAAGCTCGGAGAAACCTACGCCGCTGCTTACCTCGAACAGTTAGGTTACCGTTTAGTCGCGGCTAACTTCGTTCTTCCCGTCGGCCGAAACCGGCGCGGCGCAGTCGTCAACGCCGAGATCGATCTCGTCGCTTACGACCACAACACACTCTGTTTTATCGAAGTGAAGACTCGCGCGTCAGACTGGTTCGCGCCACCGGAAGTAAATGTAGATCTAAGAAAGCGTCGCCAGATAACTCGCGCCGCACGGGCTTATCGCCAGATGCTCGGCATCAAAGATGAAGCTTATCGGTACGACGTCGTCACCATCGTTCTCGCCGCCGGCGCCACACCTCAGATCGAGCTGCTCCGAAACTTCTGGAACGAAGAATCTCTGCGCAAACGCCAGTGGGCTTTCGACGCTTATTACTTTTGATCCGTACTCGTGTCCTTCGTTCGCGGCGGCGCATTCTTCACGTACTTATCAAACCAACTGATCATCTCGTACAGCACGTGCTCGATGCTCTCGCGGCCTGCGTAACCATGCGCCTCATGCGGCAACATCACGAGTCTCACCGTCGCGCCGTTCCCTTTCAGCGCCTGGTACATCCGTTCTGACTGGATCGGGAAAGTGCCCGTGTTGTCGTCGGCTTCACCGTGCGTCATCAACATCGGCTCATTGATTTTGGAGGCAAACATGAACGGCGAGACTTTTAAATAAAGCTCGGGCGCTTCCCAAATCGTGCGCCGCTCGTTCTGAAAACCAAATGGCGTCAACGTGCGATTGTAAGCGCCACTGCGAGCGATGCCCGCGCGGAACAGATCGCTGTGGGCCAACAGGTTCGCCGTCATGAAAGCACCGTAGCTGTGACCGCCAACGCCGACGCGATCCGGATCGGTGACACCCATCTCGGTCGCTTTGTCGATCGCCGCTTTCGCGCTCATCACGATCTGCTCGATGTAGGTGTTGTTGACTGTCTCGGGCGTGCCGACGACGGGCATGGTAGCGTTATCGAGCACGGCGTAACCTTCGAGCAGGAAGAAGAGATGCGATGGACCAGTGATCGAAGTTGCCCGTTGCGTCGAGCCGCTAACCTGTCCGGCTGTGCTCGCGTCGTTGAACTCGATCGGATACGCCCAAACAACTGTGGGCAGTCGCGTGCCCTCTTTGTAGTTTGGCGGCAGGTAGAGCGTGAACGAACACTGCACGCCGTCCGCCCGCTTGTAAGTGACGAGTTGTTTCTTTATTCCGCGTAGCTGCGGCGTTGGATCAGGAAAGTTCGTCAACGCACGCGGTGTATATGAGGCGGCATCACCGCTGAACCGAACGAAGTAATTCGGTGCGTCAGTCGGTGTTTCGCGACGTGTAATGAACTGCGTTCCGTCGTCGCTCAGTAACGCAACGAAAGTTTCATAACTGTTCGCATCGCTGCGGAAGAGCCGTTGCGATTGGAGCGTTTTCAAATTAAATCCATCGAGGAACGGCCGGTCACCTTCCGGCGAAGCGCCGGTGCCGGCCAGAAAAATCCAGTCGCCGTTTTGAATGATGGCGCGGTCGGCGCCGCCAGTGCGCGTGACGGGCGTGCCTGGATCTTTGTAGCGATCCTGTTGGTTCCTGCTCCAAACGAGTTTAGGCGCGGTGTCCGGTTTGTCCGCGTCGAACACAAAGGTCTCAACGATCCGCTTGTCGCGCTCGAAATCCGAGAACAACATCAACCCGGTCTTCTCACCGAAGCTTGCGTTCGTAAAGCGATTCTCAGTCTTGAACAACTCAACGGGCTGCGTCGTGAATGGCGCCTTGATCGTCAACACACTATCGCGATGCGGAACTTTCTTCTTCGGATCTCCGTTATCGAGCGCCTTCACCCAAACGAGCGTCGCGGGTTGGTTGGGCCGCCAACGCACGGAACGTGGGCCGGTGATCACACCGTCAATCGGGACCTGGTCCGCGAGCGGCAAACTCGCGACTTTGTAAACGAGTTTGCCTTTCGTGTCCCAAACTTCCACTTCTTTCGGAAACGCGAAATCAGGGTAGAGATAAGAAAAAGGTCTCTGTAATCGTGTCACCAGAACGTGATGCCCATCGGGAGCGAGGTCCACACCTTGAAAGATCGCCGGCTTGCCGAATGGCGTTGCGTGTCCGGTGCTGGAGTCGACGAGAGCCAACTGCGAAGTCGCGTAGTACTCGAACAGGTCTTCATCGTGCGGACTCTTCAGCAGGTCTTCGTACGTTCTGACTGGTCCAGGTCTACCCGAACTCTGTTGCGTAATCGGCTCCTCGGGTACGGATGGTGTCGCGGGCACGGGCCCTCGCGCCGCCGGTATGAGTTGGACCAGCAACGTGTGGTTGTTAGGCGTCCAGCTCATCGGGTTGCCGATAGTCGAGTTGACCGCCACGCCTTTCAGATTGTGGATCTTGCCCGTGGCTGAATCGCCTACCCACAGTTCGACTCGATTCGCCGTCGTATTCAAAAATGCGAAATGCTTGCCATCATCGCTCCACTCGACGCCGGTCACCTTCGCGCCGGGAGGTAATTCGATCTTGACTTCCGAGCCGTCGCCGATGCGTTTCAGAGTTAAAGCGACTGAATACTGGAGACGGTGCGGCGAGTTGGAAGCGGGATTGATTCGCCGCCCCGCGAGCCGCAACATCGGCTGTGCCAGATCGGCGAGGGGCGGATAGCGCAGGCCCGTCAACAACAGCATGGTGTCGCGAGTGGGACTGACTGAAGCGTTAGGCGTAACAGGCGCGTTCAGGATGTCGAGTACTTCCTTTGGCGGCTTCTTGTAACCTTGCTGCGCGAAGCTGATGTTGGCGCACAGCAGCAGCAGCGCGAGCACCGTGAGCGACGTGGAAGCAAAACGAAATCCGTTTTGGGCTTTCATGATGGGCACCTCCGCACGAGTGGACGACGATTTTGTGGAATGCTTCCAGGAAGTTGAAGCGTTTCGGAAGGTATTAGAGTTAAAGGTGGAAGTCAACTTGCGATCAGGATCGGAAAGAAGCAGCCTTTTGTGGTTTTTGTGCCTCTTTGTGGCTAATGGGTTGTTTTATTTGCCGGCGGTTGGTTAGTGGCCTCGCTTGACAACCCTACTCGAATCATTAGAATCGACCGTGCTCAAAGCGGGAGTAGCTCAGTGGTAGAGCATCGCCTTGCCAAGGCGAGGGTCGCGAGTTCAAGTCTCGTCTCCCGCTCCACGTAATCAGGATGAAGGCGGGCGGATGAAGGACGAAAGCCCCTGGGTTTTCGAGCAAGTGCTGCTTCATCTTTCCGCCTTCATCCTTTATGCTTCCAACACGGCGGCGTAGCCAAGTGGTAAGGCAGAGGTCTGCAAAACCTTTATTCATCGGTTCGATTCCGATCGCCGCCTCCAACGTTCAATAACTCACAGACAGTTACCAACCTCAAGTTAAAGTTCAATGTGGAGACTTTCGTGGTGAGTGTTAATGGATTAAGCTCCCGCTGGAATACTCGCCAGCGATTTATTAGTTCG
>DASSEB010000444.1:0-6244 GCA_035696765.1 Pyrinomonadaceae bacterium
GCCGCCCCTGGTTAGCCGTAAAAATTTGAATAGAGCACTGAAAGTGCGAAAGCACTCTTTAACTAATTTCTTCCGCTCTTTCAGAGCGGCGGGCGTCATTGTCTATTGATCCAGGGGCTACGCGCTTCGCTCCGCTCAGCGCGTGCTCCTGGCTACCATCTTTCGCGCCTTCGGCGCTATGCTTCGCTCTGCTGAACGCTCGCCCTGGCTATCATATCTCGCGCTTTCGGCGCTGTGCACACTGGAGCAGAATATGACAAGACGTCTGAGATTTGTTTTTGTGACTTTAGTAGTAACCCTGTGCGTAGCGCCAACATTTTTGGCTCAAACCTCCGACGACCTTGACTCGACAGCTCGAGCACGCATCGAGGAAGCGAGAAACTCGATAGTACTCGTGAAGGCTGAGAACGAGTCAGATCACCAAGTTTCTCAGGCACTCGGTTTCTTGATTCGTAGCGATCTCGTCGCTACTGACGCCAGTGTGCTGAGTAAGGCTTCGCGCGTCAGCGTTACGGTGCCCGCGAAACAAAGCACGCTCAGAGTGCTCACACCAGGACACTACTTCCTCCCTTATGTTTTGTTGCAGAAGCAATCGGAGATTGTGCCGCTGCGCCTCGGCGATAGCGAAGCAGTCGCGGTGAACGACAAGGTGTACATGATCGACGACCAGGCGATTGCCGCGGGTACAGTGACCGGGAAAATCACGATGAACGGCACTGACGCGTTTCTGATAAGCCTTGCAATCACCTCGAGCAACAAAGGAGCTCCGATCTTTAACGGCAATGGTGAAGTGATCGGAATAGCGGCGGAGAACCCAAATGGCGGTGCCGGTGTTGCCTTGCCTTCTTCCCTGCTCGCTACCCTGACGCATTTGGGTGAACCCGGCGTCGGAGTTGGCGCTGGCGACGGCCGGTTGCAGCCAGTGAGATCAACGCCAACTGATACGAATACGTCGTCAACTTCTCCCGTCGACCAAAAACCAGTTCGCTTGAAAGCACCAGCTCCGCAATACACAGAGGCGGCTCGCGCCAATAAAACTCAAGGAACTGTAACCTTGCGGGTGCTGGTGGGCGCGGACGGAACTGTGCAACAGGTAAGGGTCGTTCGCGGCCTGCCGGACGGACTTACGGAACAAGCAGTCGCCGCCGCGCGTGAAGCTAAGTTCAAGCCGGCAATGAAAGATGGGAAACCAGTTCCCTGCTGGGTGGGGGTTGAGATGAGCTTCAACATTCGTTGATACGCGCGGGTGCGCAGGTTAACGCGTGATCGGTCTCACGTTTGACACCGTCCGCTCACGGGTGTATATACGACCCGCCAACGTTAGTCCCCGGCACCTTGCGTTTTCCGGTTCGATATTTCCGAGTTTGCCTGCTGATAAGCTGTTCCCGGCCGCCCACCGGAATTTACTATCCAATCGCATACAACAGCAGGTCTGTGCGGGTTGTTGAGAGGGCCTTCGTGGGCAGCTCAAGCAGTAATTGATGCGAAAGTCACCAGGCTGCGTCGCGAGCTCGTTGGGCCATCAACATCGGACGCCCTCCATTCAAGGGGTAAGTTTTAAGTGAAGATCGCAGTTGCCAGTCGAGTCTATAAAGAAGCCGCAACACAGACCTTGCGCTCTCTAGCCGGATCGAAACCGGCTGCATATCTCAACCGTTACCGCAAACTATTGGCGAGATTAGGTGCTGTTTTCTTAGGGACGGCGACTGTCGTCGCGATTGTATCGTTGAGGCATACCCCGGAAGTTTCCGTTGTTACCGCAGTCCCGGCACAGACCGAAGTTATTCAGGCCGCAAAGCCCGAAGCCGATGTTGCGCCTAAACCAGTAACCACCCCGATAACGGACCCGACAATTTCAACAGCGCCTCTGATTGGTGACTTTGGTTTTTCACTGGGATCACCTGATCGATCCATTGAGACACCGGCGTCGATTAAAGCAAAAGAACCTCTTACCGCTCCTAAACCAGAAGCCGTTCCATCACCGCCACTGCCTGCAGTGGCCGAAGCTCCTCACCCATCGCCTGTGCCCGCAGTAGCCGAAGCTCCCCAACCCGCTCCGGAGCGGAGCGCCATCAAAAAAGACTTCGTCGAGATCGCTGTCCAGTTGACCATTGAAGATGGACATGTCGCCGGAGCCCAGATAGGAAATCGGCAGCCAGGAGCAGAAGCATTCGAAGCAACGGCACTCCACATCGCCAGACAACGCCGCTATCCTCCGGGAACTTCACGCACGGATACAGTCGTAGTCCGGGTAGCCAACCAGTTCGGGAGAAAAGAACCATGAAGCATTTACTAATCCTCCTGATTGCACTCAGTTCTTTCGCCTACACCATCACGGCACAAACCAATGCCCCGGTAGCTGAAGGCGCTAGCGGCAGCCGAGAACAAGATGGTTTGAAAGGTCCCGTTCGGCGGGTGCGAGTTGAGACCGCAAACGTCGTTACCCGAAACGGCAAGCAGGTTGAGTTACCGAAATCCGTTATACAAGTGTCAACTTACGACGTCACAGGGCGAAAGATTGATTCTGTAGCTTACCCGGTTGAAGGTGCAACTGCCCCGGGCAAGGAGGAATACAAATACGACGACAAGGGCAACATCACGGAAATGACCCTGCGCGGCGCTGATGGCTCAGTGCTCGCACAAGAAAAATACAGTTACGAACTTGATGAGTTTGGCAACTGGAAAAAGATGACGACTGCCATCGCCATCTACGAGAATGGGACCGTCTCGTATGAGCCTACACAAGTCACCTACAGAACGCTGACCTACTACTATGGACCAGCGACACTCAAATCGAGTGTTGCTGCTGCACCTGCCACCGCACCTTCGACGCAGCATACGGATGCTGAAGCAGCGCCGGTTGAAAATAAGCCCGCTCCAACGCAGTCACCAGCCGTTGTGTCGACGCCAACCACAAACATTGCCGAGAAACCTGCTCCGGTAACACCCACGAGCACCGAAGCAAACGCGACTAAAGAAGATGCAAAGCTTCCGGTCTTACGGATTTCTGAAGAGGTTCTCAGAAACGCAGCTGTTGTCCTTCCGGAACCGCAGTATCCCGCAGAAGCAGAGCTGGCAAGGGCCTCTGGTCCGGTCCAGGTGGAGTTGATCATCGATCAGAACGGAGTTGTCACTACGGCCCGAGCCACGTCCGGTAATCCGATGCTCTTCGACGCGGCAACTTCAGCCGCACGCAAAGCTCGCTTCTTAATGTCGGCTTTTTCAGATCACCCTACCGGCGCGTACAGTGTTCTCACTTACAATTTTGCACGGCCCGTCGAAGTGGCATCGATTCCCGCTAACGCCACCACGGACGCGCGAATGGAAAAATCAGCTTCAGCTGAGAACAAGGCAGCGCCTGTTCCGGTTAGTGAAAGTCCCAAGCCCGTTCCGGTGGCCGCTCCGGTTTCGAATAACAATCCCGGCACAACGGATACGAACACGTTTGCCGGTTATTTCAATAAAGGGATTGCCAGTCTCGGCTCCGGAAAATACAAAGAGGCCGTTCAATCACTCACGCAGGCTGTAGCTGTAAACCCGCAGGATGCAATTGCTCACGCGAAGCTCGGAGTTGCGTATTCGGCGCTCGGGGAGCATAAACCTGCGATCGCTGAATTCAAACAAGCTATCAAATTGAATCGTGCATTTGTTGATGCCGATTCTTATTTCCGCCTCGGTGTTGATTATCTGGCACTGTCTGATTACGCGTCTGCGATCGACCCGCTGAAGCAAGCCCTGTATGGCGTGAAAGCAAAAGTGCTGGAAGACAGAACAAAGTCAACCGCTGGACCAGATGAAGCTGAAATCAACGACGCCCTCGGTCGCGCTTACTACGGCATTGGTTCTTATCGCCAGGCTGTGAAAGCGTTTGAAACTGCCGTCCGGCTTAAGCCAAACCTCGCTTCTTCGCACTTTGGCCTTGGACTGTCGTATATGGAGGTTGGTGACAAACGTTCAGCCGAAAAAGCTGAACAGACACTCCGCAAGCTGAACTCACGGCTAGCGGATCGTTTGGCGGGAATGCTTATCGTACCGGCAGGTCAAAAAAATAAAGTGTTTTGAGATTCCATTCTGCAGTCATCGGTGCGAGTCATTTATCCTGATAAGCAACAAGCGCGACTGCTGGAGTAGGTTCTTGCCACAGCGTTATTGATGAGTCGATGAGTTCTCGGAATAGAGGATTTGACTCTAACTCGCGTTCGTTGATGATTGTAGGATGGATGAGAATGGTCTTACCTGCCTGAATGTTGCCGATTGTTCCATAGACTCGCGCGTGATCGTGTGAGGAGGTAACGAGTAAGAGATCGAGATCACCTGCGTTGCGAGCCCCACGGGCGACACTTCCATATAGATAAGCAGCATTTACAATCGCGCCTAACTGTTCGTAGAGTGCGTCCGCGATAGAACGTGTTTCAATGTCAGATTCGTTCATCGATAAGTTCTCTTACTCTTGTTCTGGAGATCTCAACGCCTTTTTGAATTGTTTTGATAAGGCTGCCGGCATCCTGGCCTTTCGGGTCGCCGGCCGGGTTTTCCCTGGCGAAGGCGAGTGCTGAAATAATCATGCTGGTGCCTTCATTCAATTGGGCAAACTCGCCACTCGAGAGTTCCTCTTCGAGGTGAGGCATTAAACCGACAGCCCTGGACCCGTAGTCTCCTATCTTCGCAACTACGGCTTCCATAAACGGAAGCATGCTCGCGACGTCGTGCTGCGCTAACACCACACCGACAAGTCCTTCAAGTTGGGCCAACAACAACTCAAGCTCGAACAACAGGTGAAGTGTTTTTTTGGTGCGCTTGTTCTCGTACCAAACAAAGCCGCCTACCAAAGCGCCTCCGGCAATTGAAGCGATCGATGTGAGGGTGGAGCGGCGTTCCGGATTGACAGTGTCGCGTTTCACGCGGGCTTTGTCGGCCAGCCATTCAAGCAAGGTTAAGCCGCCGACAATGGCCAACGCCGCGACAATAATGGTAATTATTAAGTTCATTCCCGCGCAGCTTTAGTGTTCAGGATGAGGGCGTAGACTGAGTTCGGCGACGGAGGCCTTGTGCAAGCTGGTGAAGACGCGATTGCGATGAATCAAATCCGTCGGGGCGCCTTCTTCCACCACCTGTCCCAGGTTGTTTAATATAACTACATGGTCAGCGCAGCCCGCGAAAGCAAGACGATGACTTATCATGATCACGGTGTCATTACGCTCCCTCAGGACCCTGATTAAATGAGGTAGGAGATCATGAATAGTAAACACGTCAACACCAGCGAGTGGTTCGTCCATGATCACGATCTCCGACTCATCCAGCATCATGCGGGCGATTGAGAGTCTTTGCTGCTGTCCGATCGAGAGTTCTTTTGCCGGCACTTTCAAAATGTCGTCGTACCCGTGAGGTGTGTCGATAGCAACGCGCTTAATAATCTCGCGCATTCGTTCCGGGGTGATGCCATTCCGTGAAAGGCCCCACGAGAGATTATCTCCGACAGTGTCTTCAACGATGTGATCGCCCTGCGATACGTAACTCATGTGTGCTCGCAACTGAGTGGCCGAGTACTCGTTAATTTCACGCCCGCCGACCTGAATTGATCCACTACTCAGCGGCCAGAATTTCAGCAGGAGCCTTGCAATCGTAGTCTTGCCACTTCCTGATGGCCCCAACAGCAAAGTCGTTTTGCCGGCTGGAACTGTGAATGTACAACGATGCAGAACGTCGCGCTGGTCCTCCGGGCGATAACGAAAAGACACTTCTGAGAATTTTATATCGCGGTTCTCCAGCCACTCGGCACCGGAGTTCGCATTCAAAGTCTTCCGCTCGGCTGATTCAAGGACATCAAGAAATGTTTTTGACGTCGCTTCCGAGCGCTTCATGGTGTCGTAGCGCATTAAGAGATTGGAAGCAGGCACGAAGATCCTCACGTATATTGAGATCAGGAAAAATGCATCCCCGATATTTCCCACCGCTGACTGTCCGAAGATGAGAGCCAGCGCAAGCGCCAATAGGAGAATGAGAATCCGTCCGGAATCAGACAGCAATTGTACGAGTCCGGCATATTTCTGCTCACTAACGCTCAACTCGCGGCCAATTTCCGCATACGATTCAGTGAGCTCGTCAAGTGTATTTACAGATTTGTCCTGTTGCTCGTATGCAAGAAGAATCTCGCGCTTGCTAAGAATGTCATCAGAACGCGCAGACAAAGCATTGCGAGTGCCATCGAGCTTAGTACGTTTGGTTTCAAGTCTTCTTGCCTGAA
>DASSEB010000445.1:0-13499 GCA_035696765.1 Pyrinomonadaceae bacterium
GAGATATGAAATTTAAGTTTTTGCTGCTGATTATTTTGTGCTTCGGAGTTCCATCGATTTACGGGCAGGGTGTGCGGCAGGGCCCGGATCCTGCGACGATGCGAGATCCGGATCTTGAGCGAGACTCGTATCACAACCTCGAGGTCGCGAAGAATTACTTCAAGTTGAAGAAAGCCTACGTCGCCGCTTTGAAGCGTTGCGAAGAGATCATCGCCGGCAATCCGAACTTCGCGAAGATCGATGAAGTGTTGTTGATGGCCGGCCAAAGCAGTCTCTGGCTTGCGGACAGTAAAGGCAAGCAGAAGCCGGAGCTCTACGTCAGTTTTGACGGTGGTGAAAAACGCACGCTGACGTCAGAACAGTTCCGCGAGATGGGCCGCGACTATCTGAAGAAGTTAGTTACCGACTATCCAAACAGTCCATATGCGAAGCAAGCGCAGGAGGAGTTGCGCGCGCTTGAGGCACCTAAACAACCTTAATAGAACACACACATGTCCCTTTTAGTCGTCGGATCGGTTGCGTATGACGCAGTCGAAACACCTTTCGGAAAATGCGACAAGATGCTTGGTGGTTCAGCGTCGCACTTCTCAATTTCAGCCAGCTTCTTCACTGACGTCAGTATCGTCGGCGTCGTGGGAGGCGATTTTACGGACCAGGAAGTGTTCGACAGTCGTGGCATCGGCACGCGCGACCTCGAACGGATCGAAGACGGCAAGACGTTCCGTTGGGGCGGCCGTTACGACTACGATCTGAACACCGCCCACACGCTGTTTACAGACTTAAACGTCTTCGCGGATTTCCAACCAAAGATCTCTGAGGAATCAAAAGCATCGCGATTGCTGTTCCTGGGCAACATTCAACCGGACCTGCAACGTGGAGTGCGCGAGCAAATGCCCGACGCGGAATTAGTGGCGCTGGACACGATGAACCTCTGGATCGAGCACACGCGCGATTCCCTCGTCCGTACCATCAATGGCGTGGACGTCGTGATCATCAACGATGCGGAAGCGCGGCAACTCACAGGCATTCCGAACCTGATCAAAGCCGCGCGCGAGATTCTCAATTGGGGACCAAAAGCGCTGATCATCAAGCGCGGCGAGTATGGTGCGGCGCTGTTTACGCGCGAGAGTTACTTTGCGATCCCGGCGTATCCGCTCGAGTCGGTTTTTGATCCGACCGGCGCAGGTGATACGTTTGCCGGTGGTTTCATGGGCTACCTGTCGAGCCAGGACACGCTCGACGAAAGGGCGATGCGGCGAGCGATGATTTTTGGATCGGTGATGGCGTCGTTCAATGTCGAGGAGTTTGGCACCGACCGTGTCAAACGACTGACGCACGCCGAGATTAATGACCGTTTTCATGCTTTCAAACAGATGACGCATTTTGATGAGATTCCGTTTGAAGCGAAGGTTAGTTGAGGAGCAAAATATGTTCTGTCCCACTTGCGAGGCTGAATACGAAGCGGGGATAACCGAGTGCCCCGACGACAATACACCGCTCGTCGATCGTTTGACCGTGGAGAACACGGGTCGCGATGATAGCGAGGCACGGTACGTCGGGCTGCATAAACTTGGTTCGCCGGCCGAAGCGGAGATGGTGAACGATATATTCACTCAGAACGGAATTCGCTCGGTCATTAAGTCGGGCGGCGCGGATGCGTTCTCGCCTTTGCTGTCCGCAACTTCCGAAGGCGCGATTATTTTTGTAGACGAGCGTGACGTAGATCGCGCGACGGAACTTTACAACGCGTTCTTTGGAGGGGACACGACGCCCCTCACCGGTGGAACAGTTGAAGATGAAGAGTAGTTTTTATGGCCGAAGATGTTACCGATGCGATTGTGGTCTTCATGACGGCTGCCAACGGTGAAGAAGCGGCGCGACTCGCTGACATGCTCGTTGGAGCGCATCTTGCCGCGTGCGTTCAGATCCTGCCTGAGATGGAATCGGTTTATCGCTGGCAGGGAAAGATCGAGCGCCAGCCGGAAATCCTGTTGTTAGCAAAAACGACGAAAGACAAGTTCGACGAGATCGAGCGGGAAGTACGGGCGTTGCACAGTTACGAAACGCCAGAGATCATCGCGGTCCCGGTCGTGGCTGGCTCAGCCTCTTACCTTCAATGGCTTGATCAGGCCACAGATCTACACAGATTGAAGACGGATCAAATTTAGCTCGGCAGCCTGATGTCGTCGGAGATTGGCGCATCCATCTCTGTGAGTGAACTCTGGCTCCTCGTCACGATCTCAACCACTTCCGCCGGCGAATCGCTAATGTGAAACATCGCCAGATCGTGTTCGGCGATCTTACCTTCCCTTAACATCACTTCGCGCAACCAGTCCAGCATTCCACTCCAATAGCTTTTCCCGAAAAGCACGATCGGAAAGTTTCTAATCTTCCTCGTTTGGATCAGCGTGAGTGCTTCGAACAACTCGTCGAGCGTGCCAAAGCCGCCGGGAAAGATCACGAACGCGAGGCTGTACTTCACGAACATCATCTTGCGCACGAAAAAGTATTTGAACGTCAGGCTGAGAGTCTGGTAAGCGTTAGGTCTCTGTTCGAATGGCAATTCGATGTTGCAGCCGATTGAGAGACCGCCGGCTTCGAAGGCGCCGCGGTTAGCGGCTTCCATGATTCCCGGCCCGCCGCCGGTGATGACTGCGAAACCCTGCGCGGAAAGCAAGGCGGCAGTTTCCTGTGCGGCTTTGTAATCGGGATCATCTTGTTTAGTACGTGCGGAGCCAAAGATCGCGATGCCGCGTGTCAGCGTGGCCAGTTCGTCGAAGCCTTCGACAAACTCGCCCATGATGCGGAACACGCGCCACGGGTCGGTGTGCTTGAACTCGTCCGGCCGTGGGCTTTCGAGCAGTTGCTCGTCCTGCGTTGATCCCGGCGGTTGCTCGCCAACCCGCTGTTCTTTTTTCTCCATTCGTATCGGCGGCTCAGATGCCCATGATGTTGTAGCCGCAATCCACGTAGATCACTTCGCCTGTAATCCCGGAAGCCATCGAGCTGCAAAGGAAGACTGCGGTGTTTCCCACTTCGCGCGGGTCGACATTTCGTCCGAGCGGCGCGCGTTCCGCGTGGTGCTTCAACATCGTACTGAAATCGGCGACGCCGCGGGCAGAAAGTGTCTGGATGGGACCAGCGCTGATGGCGTTGATACGAATGTTCCGCGGGCCGAGATCCTTTGCGAGATAACGCGTGCTTGCTTCGAGTGCGGCTTTGGCGACGCCCATCACGTTGTAACCGGCGACGACTTTTTCGGCGCCGTAGTAAGACATTGAAACAATGCTGCCGCCATCGGTCATCAGTGGCGCAGCGGCGCGAGCGAGTTGCGGCAATGAGTAGGCGCTAATCTCGAGCGCCGTCAGAAAAGCTTCGCGGGTGGTGTCGAGGTATTCGCCGCCCAGTGCTTCGCGCGGCGCGAAGGCGATGCTGTGAATGAGGAAATCAAGGCGACCAAACTTCTCGCCCACGTTGCGAAACGCTTCATCGACCTCTTCCTGCTTCGTCACGTCGCACGAGAGAAGTAACGAACCCGGCATCGCATCGTTCGTCAGGCTTTCGACGTTCTCTTTCAAGCGATCGCCCTGATACGTGAAAGCAAGGTTGGCGCCCGCATCGTGCAGTGCCTGGGCGGTGGCCCACGCGATGGAGCGCTTGTTCGCAACTCCGAAGATGATTCCGTTTTTGTCTTTTAGCATTTGCCTCAAAAATGGTTCAGCCACAAAGAAGCACAAAAGGCACAAAATTGTTTGGAGCTATTTTGTGATTTTGTGCCTCTTCGTGGCCACTAAGCTGCTGCACTCTCGGGTGCAGTCATTAACGCTTTGTACTCGCCACTCTCGACCCACTGAAGAATTTCCGAGACCCGCCAGACAGGAAACGGATGGCTGAGCCCGGAGGTGATCACATCCGCCCAGAAACGATCCAGCGCTTTCTCGTCGTAGGTCTTTTGGAAGTCGCGTGCTTGCGCGAGAAACTGATCGTAATCGACGCGAGAAGCGAAAGTGCCGCCGCTCAATTTCATCATTGTGCGGCCAATCACGTTTGCGTCCTGCGTAACGAGCAGAGCAGCGCGGTCGCACGACAGTTCGGCGCGCCTGGCCCAGGCCAGTAACGCAGTCCGCATTGTCATGGTGAGTATTTCTTTGACGATGAGAGCGAGCGGCGACGCCAGCACAGCAGTCTTCGCCAGAAATTCGAGTAAACGAGCGGCGGTCAGGTAGAGAACGTGTTCGGAATGAATGTGGCCCACTTCGTGCGCGACCACGGCCAGCACTTCTTCGTCGTTCAATCTTTCGATCAACTGCGAATAGAGCACGATGACGGGACGCTGCACGCCACCGGTGAACGCGTTGACGACCGGGTTCTGTTGCACGAACAACTCGGGCATATCGACGCCGAGCGTGGTGCAGGCGATCTGGAGTTTGGCGTAGAGATCCGGGCACTGGGTCGGCGTCACTTTAACGGCGCTGGCGGTGAAGATGACGCGAATCGCCGACTCGCCGGTGACTGCCAGAAGTTTTTTGAGGGCTGAGTCGATTCCCGGAATGGCGCGTAATGCTGCGAGGGCGCGACGGTCAGCCGGGTGGATGTATTGGTCTTTGTCGAGGCGCGCGAACTTCTTGTGTGGCGCATCGGACAAAGGCAGCCGGCAGCGTCCGCACCGTGCGTCGCCGCCGTCAGTGCGGACCTGGTTTCGTTGGCCGCAGTAGCGGCAACGGATGGAGGGGACGTTATTAATTTCGTTATCAGCCATGTGCGGAGATTAACATAATGGGCCGCGGATTTTCACGGATGGACACGGGATCAATCCGTGCAATCCGCGGGTTAATGTTTGAAATGCCTGATGCCCGTGAAGACCATCGCGAGCCCGTGCTCGTTCGCGGCTGCTATCACTTCATCATCGCGTACTGAGCCGCCGGGTTGAATCACCGCCGTGATCCCATGTCGTGCAGCCTCGTCGATCCCGTCGCGAAACGGGAAGAACGCATCCGAAGCAAGCACCGAGCCTTGCACCGGCAACTGCGCTCGCATCGCGCCGATCTTCACCGAATCGACCCGCGACATCTGGCCTGCGCCAACACCGACAGTCTGACCATCGCGAGCATAAACGATGGCGTTCGACTTCGTGTGCTTGCAGACGATCCAGGCGAACAGCAGCGCGCGAATTTCCTCGTCGCTCGGTTTTCTTGAAGTCACTACGTTGAGTTGTTGCTCGTCGAGCTTGTGATCATCGGGCGTCTGGACCAGCACGCCGCCGCCGATCTGCTTGAACTCAACTGCTTCGGATCGTCCCGCGGAGCTCATCCCAATAACACGCAAGTTCTTCTTCGCGCGCAACAGCTCGAGCGCTGCGGCGTCGTACTCAGGTGCAATCACGACCTCTGTGAAGATCTTCGTCACCTCCCGGGCCGCAGCAGCATCGACCGGACGATTAAAAGCTACAATCCCGCCAAACGCCGAAACCGGATCTGTCGCCAACGCCTTTTGGTAAGCCTCAGCCGCGGTCGTTCCCAGCCCGACGCCCGCCGGGTTTGTGTGTTTGATAATTGCGCAAGCAATCTGTTCGAAGTCGCAGACAAGTTGCCACGCAGCTTCGGCATCGACGTAGTTGTTGAACGACATCTCCTTGCCGGAAAGTACCGCGGCGTTCGCGATGCCGGCGCCGGTTGATGTTTGATAGAGCGCGGCTTTCTGATGAGGGTTCTCGCCGTACCTCAGATCCGCGACCTTCTTCATGGACCAGGTGAGACGATCGGGCAGTGGACCACTGGAACCAGCGAGATATGAACTGACCATCAGATCGTATTGTGCGGTCTGCGCGAACGCATTTTGCGCCAGGCTTTCTCTTGTTTCGAGAGACAAAGCGCCGCCGTTCTTCTGCAACTCCTCGATCATCGCAGGATACTGCTCGGAGGAAACAACGACCGCAACGTCACGCGAGTTCTTCGCGGCCGAGCGGATCATCGCCGGACCACCGATATCGATCTGTTCGATGGCTTCTTCGCGTGTGACTCCCTCGCGTTTGATCGTTTCCGCGAACGGATAGAGATTCACGACGACGAGATCGATCGGCTGGATTTCATGTTGTTCCATTGCGGCAACATGCTCGCTGTTGTCGCGAATCGCGAGTAAGCCGCCATGCACGCGCGGATGCAGTGTCTTCACGCGCCCGTCCATCATCTCCGGGAAACCCGTTATCTCGGAGATGTCGCGAACGGGGATGCCTGCGTCTCGCAAAGTCTTTGCAGTTCCGCCGGTGCTGATGATTTCAACGTCGAAGCGATTGAGCTCGCGTGCGAAATCAACGATGCCCGTTTTGTCGGAGACGCTTATCAACGCGCGCCGGATGTGTCGAAGCTGTTCAGTCATGAATTTAAGGAAGTTGTTTTGCGCCTGGTGGCAGATTGATCATGAACTTGTGCTCACGCGAATATCCCATTCGTCCCAAGGAGTATTCGACACCGTCAGGCTTCATGCCTACAGAGAAAACATGTTTGCGATTGTCGCGCGACGATTCGGATATATAGAAACCCAAAAGGTACTGGCTTTTCAAATCTTCCTCAATCGCCTGAAAGATTGGCGTCAGATCGTTCTGCTTTGGCGCGAGTGCCGATTTAGCGTCGCCGACGAGAAAGTATTTGCCGCCAGTCTTCTCGGCGAGTTCCTTGAAGCCTTTAGCTGGCGGGCGCACTGAGAGACGTCCATCACGTGGTTCAAACAACGGCAAGTGGATCACGTAGAACGAAACACGTTTCTCCACCGCTGAGTTGATCACGCTGTCAGCACTGGTCGTGCTGCGTGTGTCGAGACCGTCGCTAATGAGCACGACGATCCGGCGTTCCGCGCGAACGCGCGGCAGATCGTCAAACGCTTTAAGAGACTGTGCCGCTGCGTCGAAGATGGCCGTTCGCTGATTTGGCGCCGCGTAGAAATCAAAGGCAACTCGCGCCGCGGCTTGATCTTTGGTGAAGGGAACCGCGAGCGAAGCAGTGTCGGAGAAACGAAGAACGGCGACGCTCGATCGTTCACCAAAACGCGAGAAGAGCGCGAGCGCTGCTTCCTGCTGTTGCGAAATGATCTCGCGAAGGCTGCCGGACTGGTCCAACGCAAACAACAAAGCCACGCGATCGGCGCCGCGAGAAAAATACATACCCGTGGTCACCTGTTCCTGATCTTTTAGCACCAAATCCTGTTCGGTCAGACCGGCAACTGCCTGGCCCTTCTTGTCTCGAATGCGAATGGGGAAGAGGAGAAGATCGGTGTTGACCCGCACGACGTCGTCGTCATCGCTCGTTTGTTGCGCAAAAACGGCCGGAGCGGACAGGCAGACGAGTAGAAGAGCAAGGAAAAGACGGCGCAGCATCAGCCGTTCGGCTATACGAAAAAACGACCGAAGAGCAGAATACTGAGGATAACGATGATCGTGATGACGATGATTTTGACCAGACTCACGGCTAAATCCTCGATTTTCTGGGCGAAGCAAGGCGCATTCTAGCATACGTCCGTGTAGTCTGGGTGGTTCCACGGATCCGTGCAAATCGATTTACACAGATCCGTGTAATCCGCGGATAACTATCTACTTGAATCGCAGACTAAGCCGGCCGCTGAAAAGTCGCGGAAAGCCCACGTGAGTGCCGCTAAACACCGACTCGAAGTTGTACAAAAACAGCTCATTGGTCAGGTTTTGAACGTCGAACTGAACGTTCATCGACACTCTTTCCTTCTGCATCAAGTCGGCGCCCACCGAGAAGTCCAGAATGGTTCGCGGACGAATCCGCCCTCGCTGAAAATCAATTTCGTTGAACAAACGGGGATCGAAGCCTTGCGCGGTAAAGTCGGACAATGTCGTGCCGGGTTCCACATCCACCGGTACGCCGGAATCGTAGCGTCCGCTAAAGCTCGCATAGAGTCCGGAGCGGCGATGGTTGTAGCTAACCTGGAATTGCGCTTCGTTGCGCTGGTCATGATCGTTTGCGAACTTGAAGCCGTTTAAAAACAGGTCTTGCGGGTTTTCACCTAAGAAAAGTCCGCCTGCAATCGGCGTTACACCAAACGCCCGCGCATTCGCATACGAGACGAAGCCGTGAACGCCGTGGATGTCAGTCGACTCGAGCCTGACTTCTTCGCCGGTTACTCGTCCCGAGGAGATCGTAATCGGAAAGATCACTCCGGTCTCGAAGAACTGATCTTTGTCAGAGAAGTTTTTGATCCGCTTTTGGTAGACAGTGAGGTTGAGACGGAAAAGCTGTCCGAGCAACTGTTGCGCGCCGGCCTCGAAAGCATTCTGTTTGTCGGGAAGAATCGGTTGCACCGTAGTAATTCCCTGGAGCACCGAGATCGGCGAGAGCGCGGCTGCTTCAGATGAGCTTGCGAGTAACAAGTTCTCAGCCGGCGGCGGTTGAAACAGCCGGTTGTAAGAGGCTCTCAACGTGGTTTTGGTCTTCGGAACATAGTAAGCGAGGCCTAAGCGTGGACTGACGGCTTGCTCACTTATCAGCAGCTTGTAGTGGTCGTACCGCACACCGAGATCCAACGTTAGGTTCTTGGCGACAGTAAAGCGATCCTGTACGTAGGCGCTCAGCGTTCGTCCGGTTTTTGATTGCGTGAAGACAAACGGATTAGCGGCGTTGAAATTGTTTACCGGGTTCGGAAAAACATTTCCTTCTTCGTCCTCCAAGTCGGGAAACGGAACTGTCGGATAAAAACTGAAATGCTCGTCGAGTGGTGTGATTGTTACCTGGCCGCCAAGTTTGATGTTATGACTTCCGCGGGTGAGGGCCAGTGATCCGATTCCACCGTAGTTCTGAAGTGTTCGATCCTGGTTTGCTACGACCGGAGTAGAAAGCGTATTGCTCAGCAGCTTGGAGTTGCTCTGCCGGTGGAAAAAGGAGAACTGGGCCACGCTATTTGGCGAAAAGATGTGAGTGAAGCCGATGTTCTGGGAATTGTCGCGCAACCGCTGTCGTTGATCTTGTCCCGCGATCTCCTGGTTGAGTCTATTCGGCACCTGATAATTCGTACCGCCGAAATTCAGGACTGCTCGCAAAGTGTTGTTGGTGTCAAACTGATAATCGAAGCGAAAGAACCCTTTTCCAGTGCGGCCGAAGTTATGAAAGTTGTCGAGCGTCGGCGGATCGAGATACCGCTGCGATGTGCTTGCTGAGAGATTCGTTAAGAACCCCAGCTTCTTTGTGTGAGTAGAAAAATCAACTGCAGCTTCTCCGGTCGAAAAGCTTCCACCTGAGAAGGAGAGCGCTCCCTGAGTGGGCCCTTCAAGCCCGGAGCGAGTGTTGACGTTAATTACACCGGCCAGTTTGTCGCCGAACTCGGCGGGGATACCGCCAGTGAGAACTTCGACAGTTCGCAATGTCCGCGCATCCAGACTCGTCGAAAAGATGGCCGACATGTTATCCGTGACTGGTACGCCATCCACGACGTATTGCACCTGAGATTCGGACCCGCGCGGATGCATGCGACCGTTGTCATCTGTCACAAACCCAGGTGTTGACGCCACGATCGACTCGATGGCGCGCGAGGGAGCTGCCCCGAGCGGTCGTTCGAGAACTGTCTGACTGATATCGGTGTCCGAAGAAGTGCGGTCGGTTTCCAGGATTGCCGCACCGCCGGTCGTTACCGTTACTGCTGCGGTTGTCTCCTCGACAGAAAGCGACAAATCCACGTTGAGAGGAATCGTGGTGTGGAGATCAACCGATTCTTCAGCGGGCTGAAAACCTGTTGCTTCAACACGGACCTTGTAGGTATTAAAAGGCACGTTGACGAGCTTGAAAGAGCCTTGCGCGTCAGTCTGAGTCGTTTGGTTGTATCCCGTTACCGGCTGGGTTACTACCACTTTGGCGTTGGGAACGAGCGCGCCGGTCGGGTCCTTTACAACACCCTGGATACTGCCGATTCGGCCTTGCGAGAAAACCGCGGGCGTAAGTAAGAGAAGAACTCCGCACGCTATCGCGGTTCTGAATCTAAATATCATTGCCTAAAGCCTTCCTAAAAAATCGCCTTCGGGATTCGGCCACGACAACAAGGTCGTCTCCGGGCTGGAGAGAGTTGTTACCTGGTCCGAAATGGATCCTTCGTCAGGTGAGACCACCAGGCGAAGTCACATGGGTGAGCGGTTTTAGTTGGCTTGTGGTGGCGCGCGGCCTGATTGTGGGCTGCTATGGATCGAGCGGATCGATACGGGATCGACTCGCAGCAAGTGCGTTAGGCGACTTACAGCCTCAGTGTTGGGTTTAACCGAGATGAGTGTAGCTGAGAAGTTCTGATGCAGTTGGCAGATCAGGCAGTCGCTGCAGCCGGGTGTGGTGTTGAGAGTGTTGGTGCCGGAACCGGGTGCAACCAGGGAAGCAGCAGCGTTGTCTGTCGCCGGTAGCACGCGGCCGTGCCTGTGAGCGGCCTCTACGGTGGTGCCATAAAAGATAAAAAGGACCAGCGACAGTCCGAGCCAACGCTTGATGCTCTGATTTTGAACTGTGCGAATGAACATGCTGGTCACTGTTTGATGTGTTACAGTCAGGGGCTTCGGAATTGTACTTATTGCCTCGAAAGTCTTCAAGCCACAAAGAAGCACAAAAAGCACACACTGCTTCGCTGAAGATTTTGTGCTTTTTGTGCCTTTTAATCTGCTTTGGTTGCGTGCCGGCGAAAGCCGATGTGCGCAGTCGGGTCAAGATTTCGATTACAAAGCCGGGAGAGATCAAGGTTGAGGCGGAGCTATCGACGGCGGTGAACTCGTGGTCTTTTCGGAACGCTTACGCCGGCGTTCTTGGCGTCGCCGAGCGGATCAGCGACTTTCAAGCCCAGGGTGCTGTTGTCAAAAAGATCGTTACCGGCGAGTTTCAATCGGATCTCAAAGCTTCGAAAATCAGTTACACAGTAAAACTATCAGAACCGACTGCGGCCGATGTGTCTCACTTCAGTTGGCTCGTTGGCGATCGCGGCGTTCTGATGTTCGCAGACCTGATTCCCCTTGAGATCAATAGTCTGTCGGCGGAGTTTGTACTGCCGGACGGATGGACGGTCGAAGCGCCTTTTCAACGCGATGCTAATGGGCAGTACGATGTGGCGGAACCCGAAAAAGCGGTCTTCTTCGTTGGACGTTCTTTGAGCAAGTCTACAGGCAAGACCGACGGCATGGATGTGGAAGTTGTCATCAGCGGGCAGTGGCCGTTCAAAGAACGCGACGCTTTGGATCGGGCAATCAGTGTGATGAAGAAGTACCTTGCGCTGACTGGATTTCGCTTGCCGGGCAAGTCGTCGATCATGATCGCGCCGCTTCCACTCTCGGATTACAAAGGCGGGTGGAAAGCTGAAACGAGAGGTTCGACAGTCGTTCTGCTTATCAATCCCAACACCAGCTTCAAACGCGCGAAAGGCCAACTCACAATCATCTTCACACATGAGGTGCTGCATCTGTGGGTGCCAAACTCGCTGCACCTGGAAGGCGACTACGACTGGTTCTACGAGGGCTTCACGTTATACACGGCGTTACGCACGGCGCTGGAGCTGAAAGCCATTGACTTCAAAGAATTCCTCAACACGTTAGGCCGTGTGTACGATAGCTATCGCTCTAACTCCGACACCCTCTCGCTGATCGACGAATCTGAAAGACGTTGGGGCGGTTCCGGTTCCACCGTGTATGTCAAAGGAATGCTGGTCGCGTTCCTGTACGACTTGATGATCAGAAAGGAATCGGGCGGTCAAAAAACGCTCGCGGATCGGTATCGCGACCTGTTTCGCGGCCACGTCGCTGACGGCGCCAACGGAAATGAAGTTATAATCTCCGTGCTGAGTTCGCCTCCGGCTGTCAGCGACTTCATGAAGTCGTACGTTGAAAGCAGTGCGCAGTTGGAACTCGAGCGAATTCTTCCGGCGTATGGGTTGTCTGTGGAGGCGACCGGCAAAGGTTTTCAGCTACGAGTCAGTCGCGAACTGAACGAAGAGCAGAAGCGATTACTCGCGGCGCTCGGCTATCGCAATTGACGCCCCCCTTTTAAGGAACATGAATGAGACTTAGCAAGACCATAGTTGTTTTCGTCGCGCTTTTGCTGTCGGTTGGTTGTCAAACACTGGCGAAGCGAAACAGCACCGGTGTCATCGTCGCTCGACGGGCGCAGATTCGCAGTTCGACCGCAGTCGTTGCTGCTGACTTGCTACAGGTCAACCGCGGTGACGTGATCGACATACTCGAATCTACAGACGTCACCGATCCGAGTGATAACTCGCGAAAGGAACGATGGCTGCGAGTTAAAGCGCGCGACGAGGATGGCACTGAAGGTTGGATCGAGTCGCGCAACGTCATGCCGGAAGACGTTCTCGAAGAGTCGAAGAAATTAGGTGACGAAGACAAGGACGTTCCGGCGCAGGCGACGGGGCAACTGCGAGCGAGCTCTAATCTTCGGCTCACTCCGGATCGCAGCGGCAACGAGAACATCATGATGCGACTCGACAGCGGATCGAGTTTCGACATCATCGCGTGGAAGCGCGTGCCGAAGCCGAAATCGTCTGAGACCATCGAGACTGACGTCGCTCCCAAAGCCGGCAGCGCGCAGCAGGGTAATGCGAGACCCGGACGGCAGGGAGAGGAGACGGAACCTGAAGAACCGAACGAGCTCTGGTATAAGGTAAGACTCTCGGCGTCTGCTTCGCCTGCTCCAGCTGGTTGGATTTACGGTAAGCAAGTTGAACTCGCGGTGCCGAGCGACATTATTTTTTATCGCACTGGTCGCGAGTTTGTAGCGTGGCAGCGTCTCGACGGCGAGAGCAAAGACAAGAACGATAAGGACGCGAGCCGCGAAGGTAAACCCGGAAGCTGGTTGATACTCGAGAAGAGCAGCTCGAACCAACCACACACACTCGACGAGCCGGATTTCGATCGCATTTATGTGCTTGGCTACGACAAACGCAACCAGGAGCATTACACTGCTTACCGCAGTCCGGATCTGAAAGGCTACCTGCCTGCGAAGATCGAAGGGCAGGGCGACAACAAGAGCTTTACGGTGCGCGTTCAGGAAGAAGTCGGCGGGCCGTTGAAGGAGGTCCGCTACACGCTTTATAAGGATGCGCGCGGCGTGTTGAAAGTTAATGCGCCGAATATCCCGCAAGGCAGACGGCGGCGATAGTATTTCTGTAATGTCACATCCAGTTGTTATCGGTGTTGGCGGATTCACTTCCAACGTTGGCAAGACGACCCTCCTGTGTGAGTTGCTCAAAGCGTTTCCAGGCTGGGAAGCGATCAAGACAACTCGCGGCCACTATCGTTCGTGCGGCAAAGATCCGAAAGCATGTTGTGTCAGTCATCTTTTGTCTGAAGAGCCTCTCGTCCGTTCCGGTCGAGACGAGACTTACACCTTCGGCAAGGACACGGCGCGCTATTGGGACGCGGGCGCTGCGAACGTTCACTGGTTGATTGCAACTGACAACCAGATTGAAAAGGGAATCAAGCAGGCGCTTGCAAAAGTTAAGTCGCCTGGCGTGTT
>DASSEB010000446.1:0-16316 GCA_035696765.1 Pyrinomonadaceae bacterium
GATGATCCCTAAGTACGTGTGGGCGGTAACTTCACTGGAGTTGATGTTGAGGGCTTTCTGGAAGGCAGCTTGCGCCGCAGCAGTGTCACCACGCTCGAACGCTAATACTCCGTCGTCAACGAGCTTCTTTAGCATCTGCGCACTGCAAACGCTCGAGGCCACAAACATGCACATCAGGCACAAAATGGCTTTGCTGATCTCTTTAACGCTTCTTACCATTTGTGCCTTCGTGCCTATTTGTGGCCTCACACTCTCGCTAGAAGACAAACCTCCCGCCTACTTGAATTCGCCGCGGCTGGAAGATATCCCCATTGCGCGCCGAGATGCCGAAGTTCACATCGTCGACGTTGACGTTCGGTAAACCGAAGCGCCCGCGATTGAACAGGTTGAAGAATTCCGCACGTATCTCGAAGTACGTCGTTTCCGAAATCTTCGTCTTCTTCATGAGGCTGAAATCCTCGGTGAAGAAAGGCTGCGCCCGCAGATTCGAGTAAGTCGGCGCCGCGTTGCCGAAGAACCGCAGCGGGTCGGAATAGTAAGCGATGTATGCGGGATTGACTGTCGTGCCGTCAAGCGTGAACGGAGGAGCCGCACGGAAATCCGGCGGTCGCTGAAAAGCCAATGGGTTCAGGTAACGATAGTTCACGCCCCCCGCAGGAATGTCGGTGTAGAACGGCTGTCCGGTAAGGTTCGGGCGCAAGTTGCCGAGGTATCCGGCGAGTTGCAGGAAGTCTCTCCGTCCGCCTGCGACAAACGGCGTCAGCGCCGGCCCGCTTCGATAACGGTGTATGCCGGTTACCTGGAAGCCGCCGAACACGCGATCGACGAAACCGCCCCGATTGAGATACCGCCGGCCTTTGCCGAACGGCAGCTCGATTATGTAATTGAAGACAAGCGAGTGCGGAGGAATGTTCGGCGAAACTGAACGTAACGGCCTGCGGTCGAACGGGTTCTGAATCACTCCGTTCAGTGGGGAGTCGCCGAAGATGTCCTCGCCTGCGTCTGTGATCAACTTGGCGAACGTGTACGACAGGCCTCCCTGTATCCCGTTCGCGAAGCGCCGTGTTAGATCGACCTTGCCGGCGTTGTAAAAACTCTGCCCCTGACTTTCCAAACGGTTGTTGATGATTCCGTACTGCGGAAACGCCCGGAGCGATTGTGCAACCGAGCGCGAGAACGCTCCGCCCTGCGATGCAAATCCCGGATAAACCGCAGCAGGACTCGCCGCCAACGGAACTCCCACACTCGCCGCAAACTGCCGCTCGAGCGGGGTCACATCCGCCAGCGGCTTCTGCAATAACGGCAATCCGAGCTTCAGCGCGTTGAGCGGTATCTTGTTGATCGGATCGAAGTTTGAGCGCAGGCGCGTGCCTTTGCTACCGACGTAGCTGACTTGCACCGCGAACTGCCATGGCAATTGCCGCTGTACGTCGAGACTGTACTGCGCCGTGCGACCGGTCTTGAAATTCTTGTCGAAGTAATCGATGTCGGTGCGGTCGAGTTGGCCGACTGCTTGATCGTTCGGATTCGCCTGGGGCACTGACGGATAGTTATCGAGTGTGATGAATGCGTCGAGACCGCCGTTGATGTTGACAGCGCCGGGACTGTACCCGAGCACGCCTGTGTTGCCGAAGTCGTTGTAGACCACCGGTGCGTAGTAGATGCCATAACCGCCGCGCACCACCGTCTTATCGTTGACTGAATACGCGAAGCCGAAGCGCGGTCCCCAATTGGTTTTGTCCGGATTGACGAGACCGAAGTTGGCGGCCTGGAGACCACCTTGTCCAATCGCGCCGACGATGGCTCCGCGGCGCCCGCCTGCCGCCGGGTTCGGCGTGTCGGGATCGAAACCACGCAGGAAGCCGTGCGCCTCTTCTCGCGGGCGGCCGTAGTCGTATCGAATACCGATGTTCAGTGTCAGTTTTGGAGTAACTTTGACGTCGTCCTGCGCGAAGAACGCATCCGAGAAAAATCGCAGCGCGGGATCGATCGTCTGATTACTGTTGAACGAGAACTCGGGCCTGCCGGTGATCATGCTCGCGATGGGCCAGCCCTGGTTGAAGTCGCTGGTGTTGCCCGTCTGGTTGCTGCGGAAGTTGAAATTGCCGCCGATGTCGAAGTGGGCGGCGTTGTTCAACTGCTGTATGCGCACTTCGCCGCCAAATTTCAGCGAATGCCGCCCGCGGAGCAGAGTCGACACGTCACTCAAGTGTACCGAGTTATCCCGAACGCGGTTATTGAAGAAAGTCGAGCCGCCCGGTTGATACGCTCTCGGGTCGGTCGAAGTCACGGGATTATCGCCGTATCCGGGAAATCCAATCAGTGGGAGGCCGAAGTTCTGGGTCGCGTTCGGGCTGAGTCCGAGCGTGCTGGCCGGGATGCCACGCGTAAAGTTGAAGTTCTGAACGTCAGAGCGCGAGAAGCCGGCGTTGAAGTGGTTGATAAACGACGGCGTCAGAGTCCAGTCGTGCTGCAAGCGCCCGTAGTAGGACCTGAACGTCTGGTCCCAAACGCCCTGCGCCACGAACGGCTCAGGAAAACGCGGAAAGCCGCCTTTGATGCTGGGCAACTTTCGATACGTGTAGCTGAAGTTCAGCGTCTGCCGGTCAGTCAGGTTGTGCGTAATCTTCGTAACGTAGTAGTCCGTCCTCGCGGTCGTGTTGGAATTCGCGCGATAGTTATGAAACACGGTCGATCCGTTTGGACCTGTCTGGTTCGGGAGGGGAAAGAGACCGACGAAGTTCCGGCCGATTGGCGAAATAAGAGCGCCGCCCTGGTACAGATCGAGCCGGTTACCCGGAATAGCATTACGTGCGCCGGGAAGTTGAGATGGATCAAATATCTGCACTGGTCCACCAAAAAACTGAAGCACATACGGGTCTGTCAGTAGTTCGCCGAAATCGCCGTTGCGCATCCGCAGGGTCGGAACACTCACGTCAACGCTCTCCGACTGCGACGTGCGATACCCTCCATAGTTGAAGAAGAAGAACGTTTTGTTCCGGCCGCTCCAGACAGATGGCCCACCTTCGCCGAAATGCGGCAAGGTGAGCGGACCGCCGACGCTGAAACCAAAATCGAACTGCCGATCGAGCGGTTTATCCGTGCCCACGATCCGGTTGCGATCGATGTTTGCGTTCAGGGCGTCGTTAATGTGAAAGAGGTAGGCCTCGCCGTGAAAATCGTTGCTGCCGGTTTTGATCGTGAAGTTGACGACGCCACCGGAAGAATTACCAAACTCTGAAGAGTAGCTGCTGGTGGAGAGCGTAAATTCCTGGAACGCGTTGGGCCCTGGTGCGACTTCGGAGAAGAACGTGCCGTTCTCACCGCGCCGTGTTTGTGCACCGTCAATGAGAATGTCTGCGCCGAGTCCCTGCCCGCCGTTGATGCGGAAGTTCGTGGCGTTCGTTCCCGTGCTACCGGAAGTCGCGCCTGTGGGAGTCCGGTCGTTCGATACCACACTGCTGTCGAGGAAGATGAATGACAACGGCGAGCGCCCACCGCTCTCAGACGCAACGAGCAACGGCAATTCACGTACTTGCCGCTCGCTAACGTTGAGTTGATTCACCGGTGTCTCCGTTTGCAGGACTGGCACAGTGTCAGCCGAGACAGTTACCGTGTTGCCGATCTCTCCGACTTCGAGCGTGACGTCTACGGTACGAGTTACTTGGACCGCCACCTTCACGTTTTCAACCGAAGCCGTTTTGAACCCCGGGGCCTCCACCTTTACCGTGTAAGCTACTGCTGGTAATTGCGGGACGGTGTAGTTGCCTTCGCTATTTGTGCGTGCCTCGCGAACTTCGTTGGTCTCAAGATTCACGACGGTCACTTTTGCATCGGCAACTACGGCGCCGGCCGGATCCGTTACTCTTCCGGTTATTGCCCCGCGATCACTTTGAGCAAAACTCGGAGAAACACACGCGAGCACGAGCAGGAGCAGTCCAGCAATAGTCAGGTTACGGGCTCTCATACCACCTCCCAGTGAATAGAAACGGATGCAGCCGGGGGAAAGGGAACTAACAAATATAGCTGTCTGTGCGCAAAGCTTCCCGAATCGAATAAGGGGTTTGCTCATTTACACCACAAATGAGCATGAAGTCAAGAATTATTCTCTCGTGGTAGACTCCATTAAATTGGAAGGCCACAAAGAGGCAGATAAAGCACGAAGGTTTTCTCGGAGCCGTTTTAAGGCGCCCGTTTTAATGTGTGCGCTTTGTGCTTTTTTCTGGCAAATGCCCTTAACTGGCGACGTTCGCCAGGTCCACGATCCAAGCATCATCAAGGATGGCGATACCTATTATCTGTTTTCGACGCGGGCGGGTATCGCGGTCAGATGTTCGAAAGACTTGATCCACTGGCGCTTGTGCGGCGACGTTTTCGCGCATCTACCGGAATGGGCCGTGAAAGATGTGCCCGGCCTCAGAGGGTTGTGGGCGCCGGACGTCTCCTACTTCAATGGCAAATTCCACCTTTACTACTCGGCTTCGACTTTTGGCAGCAATCGTTCCAGCATCGGACTCACGACGAATGAGACTCTCGATCCCGCGAGTGAGAAGTACCGGTGGGTAGACCAGGGCAAGGTAATCAGCTCGAACCCTGGAGACGACTGGAACGCGATAGATCCAAACGTTGTGCTCGACGAACAGAATCAGCCGTGGTTGTCGTTCGGAAGTTTTTGGGGAGGCATAAAACTCCGTAAGCTCGAATCATCAACCGGCAAGCTTTCCGCTGACGATCAAACGCTCTACTCACTCGCGAGCCGGCCACGAACGGCAGAGCTGCCAGGCGCGATCGAAGCGCCAGACATCATTCGAAAAAGTGCCTACTACTATCTGTTCGTATCTTTTGACTTCTGTTGTCGAGGCAAGGACAGTACCTACAACATTCGTGTGGGCCGCTCGCGCCGCGTCATTGGACCTTATGTCGATCGAAGCGGCAAACCGATGATGGATGGAGGCGGAACACTCGTCGTAGCGGGAGACAGCCGGTGGGCGGGACCGGGCCATTGTTCGGTCCTACAGGACAAGAACGGCGAGACGTTGGTTTATCACGCTTACGATACCCACTGGCGCGGTGTCCCAACTCTGCGCATTGCACCTCTTCAGTGGGACGCGGAAGGTTGGCCCAGCATTTCGCCGTCCGCGAAAGACTAAGCCCGGTGCACTTCGATCCCTTTGCTAATGAAAGGTGCGACAGCGTCGTCCGACACGCCCTTGTCGGTGATGATGATGTCGATCTCATCAACCGGGCAGATCAAAGCAGTGCCAACGGCGCCGATCTTCCGATGATCCGCCACCACGATCTTCTGCCGCGCCTGGCGCATCATGGCTCGATGAATTGTTGCCTGATCCGGATAGTTTGTCGTTAGACCATGTTCGACGTGGATGCCGTCGACGCCGATGAATACCTTGTCAACGAAGATCTCGCCGACGTTTTCGATGGCCCTTGGTCCAACCAGGGCGAACCAGTCGCCACTAAGAAATCCGCCTGTAACGATGACTTTCAGATCGTTGCGGTGACTCAACTCCATCGCAACGTTCACCGCATTCGTCAAAACAGTAATTCCTTTATGGAGACAAACGCTGCGCGCAACCTGCGTCGCGGTCGTGCCGGCGCCGATCGCGAGGATGTCACCATCGCTGATCAATTCAGACGCCAACAGACCGATACGACGTTTTTCAGCGCCGCGCTGTCGCTCCTGCTCGTGGTAGTAGGAAATATGACGAAAGGGTTCATACAGCAGCGGCTGAACGGGAACAGCGCCGCCATGACTGCGTCGCAGGAGTCCGCGTTGCTCGAGGTCGCCGAGATCGCGCCGGATCGTAGCGGGCGACACCTTGAGGCGTTTCGCGAGAGGAAGCACGGAAACCTTACCCGCACGCAGCAGTTCCTGGAGGATTTTTTGGGCGCGTCGCTCGGTGGCTGAGGGTTCGGTCAAAGGTGGCAGCGAAGGATTACCTCCTTGCGGCTCCGCATCTTATCACGTAAGTCATCCGCCTTAACCGCGGCTATTCTTTTTGCATTAGTTTTGCGGCGGCTCAGCCAACTTGAGTATGACTCTTTCCTGGTCGCGCTGGCGGCTGCGCAATTCATCGGCGCGATCGAACATCTTTTTTGCAGCGTCTTTTTCTCCGAGCTTTGCGTAGACGAGACCGAGCTGGTAATTCGCCCGCAGATCGTTAGCGTCAAGTTCGACAGCGCGTTCGAGCTCTAAACGAGCTTCAGCGTAGTTGCCTGCCTCGCGATACGCACTTCCGAGTGCGGCATGGGCCGCGGCGTGATCGGGACGTGACTCAACGACGCGTCGAAATGTGTTGATAGCTGCGGCACGGTTACCGGCCTTCTCGAAACTCACGCCGATCAGGTATTCCGTATCAGGATCGGCTTTGAGACTGAGACTGCGTTGCAGCGCGACCTGCGCGTCTGCAATTCGTTGCTGTCGAAGCAAAGCCGCTCCCAACAGGTAGAAGCCCGCGGGATCGCGCGGTTGCAGGGCGACGTAGTCGTTCAGCAAGCGAGTGGTCTCGACAATCTCACCTTTGGTCCAATGCGCCGCTGCGAGCGCGTAGAGATAAGCAGGTTCGCGCGGGTGATCTCGATGCAGTCGCTCGAAGGCAGGCAAAGCATCGAGGACGAGGCCCATCTGCAAAGTCGTTACGCCGAAGTCGTAAAGGACCGCCGCAGAATCAGGAGCGACGCGGCGCGCCTCGACCAAGTGTGAAAGCGCTTTTTCGAGATTACCAGTAGCGCGGGCCACTCTCGCGAGAGCACGCAGAGTAGCTACATCGCCGGGCTTGAGTTTCAGTGCTGCCGTCAGGTATTCCTCCGCTTTGTCATACTGCTTCGTCGCGGCGTTCACGACGCCCAGTGCGTAAACGATCGGGAACGACGTTCCATCCTGGCGAGCACTGTTCAGGATATTAAGCGCGTCGTCGTTGAAGCCGGCTTTTACCAGCAGCATCGCAAACTCAGCGTGCGTTTCCGGTTGTCGAGGATTGAACTTCTGAAACTCCGCTACTAACGCGCGCACCTCCTCCGGCCGTTTGAGACCTATCAACGACTTCAGCATGACGAGGAAGTAGTCGTCAGTCACCGCAGCGGGTGGCACCAGCCGCAGATGTTCTCGCGCCTGTTGGTATTCGCCTTTGTCTGCGTAGAGCGTTGCGATATTCAAGTTGATCTCTGCGCGATCGGGTGCGAGTTTGTGCGCGCGGAGCAGGACCTGCATCGCCTCCGCGGACCGGTTCGTGGTTAACAAGAGTTCGCTGAGATTGATGTGTGCGCCGAGATGTGCGGGCGAACGAGCAAGCGCGCGCCGGAACAGTTGTTCCGCTTCAGCCGTGCGATCCTGCTTCGCGCGAACGACACCCAGGAGATTGAGAGCGTCCGGATCGTTAGGCGACGCGGTTAGCACAGCATTGAGCAGGCGTTCCGCTTGCTGTAATTGATCCCGATTGATCGCTTCAACAGCTTCGGCTAAACGAGCAAGACTGGTGTCAGTGGTTTGAGCGTGCAGGACTGGGGCGGCGGCGGCAAGCAGCAGCATCACCACTAGTGCGTTCTTAAGTGTCGGTCCAAACATCTCGATGCGACGACGCAATGTTATGCGATCTTTAATAATCGGGCGGTCAGAGAGCGCTATGGAGATGGAGTCGCAGTTGCGGCGGATGGCTGAGGCACAGCGGGCGGCACTTTCTCGATCGCTTTGACGTCCTTTGGATCGATCAGAGAGACGACACTGCTTTTGCGATACCAGATTCCTTCCGGAGTTTGCCATGCTTCGTCAGCTTCAATCGTAGCGCCACTATTCAACCTGATAATGACTGGTTCACTTCTGCCCCTGGCGCCCGTCGCGGTTGAGCTTGGATTTGAGCTGCTCAATTCAACATGCGTCGCGGAATTCTGCGGCGAGGGAGATGCTTGTACGCTTGGAGATGGCGAAGGCTCTGCCGAGGGTTCAGGTGAAGGATTGGCATTCGCCGGCGGCTGTAGAGGGCGAAGGGGTTGCTGTTGCGGCGCACTCGAACTGGCACTGGACGTGTTGGAGTTTTCCTGCGCTGTTTGACGTGTCATCGCGAAGTAGACCAAAAATAGCAGGACTCCAAGCAGGAGACCGAGGAGGGCGCCAATGGTTAGAAGGCTTCCGCTCGATTGTGAGCGAGGCGCTGCAGTTGGTCTATCAATACGCACGGCATCGGACGCGTCGTCGACGGTTTCGAGCGGCGTGCCGTCAAGCTCGCAGAATTGTTCTGAGTTGGGAAAGAAAGAATTGCATTCCGGGCAACGCTTCATTAACTCAGCTCCGGGTAGATCCTATAGGACCCTGCGGGGGCGTACGAACCTATGTGAGGCCTTGCCGATATGGATGTGAGGGCCGGTCGCCACTCCTGGTATTGCACTGCGGAACACTAGAAACGGAATTTTTTCGCTTCGTAAAAATTGTACGAGCACCAGCCCTTCTGTACTGTCCGGGTGGAGTCCAACGTCGAGCCCGTTGCGATGGTCCCATCCCCACCGGTCGTGCAAATCCGACTGCCCGAAGGCGGTTGTAGGCAAAGGACGACCAAACTTGCTCAGGAAAAATTTCTCGACTTTCGCTGAGTCCGCAATGGTCCAACTGGTGGCGTCCTGGCTGGCTTGCGGAGATGGGGCGTTTGGGATTTCGGAAGGTCGCTCAATTCGCGCGACCCGCTTCCGATCAAGCAGCGTGGTAACGCCACTCTGCTTGTACCAAATACCGTCGGCCGTCTCCCTCGCTTCCTCAACTTCCAGACGTCCGCCGCCGACAAGGTAAACGTATATCGGAGGCGTATCTGCCTCGGCCGCAGCCATAGTTTGCGTCGATTCTGCGGGGTTGGTCTTGCGTTGGTCCTGTGATTTGTTGTTCGGGTCCACACCGGACTGAGCGGAAGCGGACGAGGCCGCACCCATGCAGATCACGCCGGCGAAAAACGAAAGGATAATTGCTGTAATAGAACTTGGCACGGGGCACATCATAAAGCTGTTCGGTGTCAGCGAACAATCCGAAATGGCTCGACAATAAAAGCGGGCCTACTTCAGAGCTATCTTTTTAGCGAACGGTGATCGACCATGAGGCAGCGATCCTGAACGACTTTGATCCCGGCCTTTGCCAGCGTTTCCGCCACCGCATCGTTGCGAATTCCGGATTGCATCCAGACTGCCTTGGGCATCTTCGCCAGAATATCTTCGACGTGTTGAGGAACGTCGTGAGATAAGCGAAAGACGTTCACGAGATCAACGTCGATCGGAATATCGGCGAGGCGTCGAAAGACCTGTTGCCCGAGTATCCGCGTCGCGTCCGGATAGTAAACGGGGACGGGAATAACTTGAAACCCGGCGTTCTGTAGGTAGTTCGGGACGTAAAAAGCAGGTTGGCCAGCTTGCGCCTCAGTTTTGATACCGAGCACTGCTATCGTCCGCGTCTCGTTCAGCAGGTTCCGGATTCCGTCGCTTCTTGTAATTATGTTTTCCTTCCAATTCATGCGCTCAGTATACAAAGGAAACGGGCAGCCATCACGACCGCCCGTCACTTTAATCCTACTGGTGCACCCGGCATGATTCGAACATGCGACCCCCTGATTCGTAGTCAGGTACTCTATCCAACTGAGCTACGGGTGCGAAGCCTGTAATAGTAAATGTTCGGCGCGAATTAGTAAAACGCCGCCTAATCAGCGCGCGTAATAACCGGGCTTCGTGCGCGCCGTCAAATCCGAGTTCGCGACCTCTACCTTTATCTCATGCCACTTGCCACGCGGGCTGTCGCCCTTCGCCTGATACGCGACTGTGTAAAGCGTGCGCAGATTCGCGGCGACTTCGCGATACAACTGCGCCATGTACTCCAATCGATTGATCTCATTCAAACGTCCGCCAGTGCGGTCGGCAAGCGACTGCAAACGCGCACGCGCCGCCGCGTAGATCCCGATGATGTTGGGCGTGGGCATGGGCAGCCGGCGCGGATCGCCTGATGGCAAGGCCAGCGGATAGATCGTCACGCCCTGTCGATCCGCGGACGCCAAAACAGTGTTCAGATCCGCGCTCGCATCCGGCTTGATTGCGGCGAGCGCCTCCTCATCAGTTTGCGCTTTGGTCAACATCGCGCGATCCGCGTTACGCAGGTGCGTGTCCAGGCCATCAGTAAGCACCACGATCGCTTTGCGCCGTTTCCCTTCCTTCTGCAACTCGTTCAACGCGTACTTCAACGCTTTATAAAAATGCGTCTCGCCAGCGCCCTGCGCAATTTCGATCGCATAAGCGGTCTTCTGCCGATCCACTGAAAAGCCGGTCAACGATTTGACCTCGGAATTGAACTGAATAACTGAAACGCGATCCTCAGGCGCGAGCGCGTCGAGAAAGCGCTGGCTCGCGAGCTTCAACTGCTGCCGAAAGGTGATCGTCGAGCCCGACATGTCCAGCATCAGGACGAGACTGAACGGCGCATCGACCGGTTCGAAGTGCTGGATCGGCTGCTTGACGCCGTCTTCGTAAACGACAAAGTCGTTTTTCGTCAACGACGTGACCGCACGCCCCTGCTTATCGACGACGCCAATATTCAACTGCACCAGCGACGTCTCAGTACGAACGACGTCGTCGACTTCCTGGGCGCCTGCGTGAGCGACGGCGATGAGCGCTAAAAGTGCAACAGACAGAAACTGGTAGAAATATCTTTTGTATTGCATGGACAAATGGGCCTGCAAAGTATGCCCGCCCGTCTTTACTTTTTCAAACGTGCTGATTTCGGACGCTACTAAGACGCAATCGGTTGCTTTTGTTGGAACGGGCCGGCAGCGATGCAAAGTTCCGCGGATAGATTATAATGCGGTCGGAAAGGCCTCACAGACTTGTCGCTCCTCACGAGTTACCGACCCAACTTCTGTTCCGAATGTGGCGACAAGATCGTGCGCCTGCGTTGGCGTGTTTGGACCAGCCGCAGGTTCTGCGACAAGTGTTGCTCGCGGTTTGCTGGAACTCGTTGGGTTCAACGCGTCTCAGCTACGATCGCGCTCGTTTGTCTTGGGATGCTCATCGGACGCGCGTGCCATCGCGAACGACCACCACTCGTCATTCAGCGCACCGTCGCGACGCCCGCGCAGACTACGAGTCCGGCGCCAGTTACCATTGAACAGCTTTACACGTGTGGAGCACGAACGAAGAAAGGCACGCCTTGTTCACGGCGCGTGCATGGTCCAGTGCGTTGCTGGCAGCACAAAGGAGCACCGGCGATGCTGCCGCAACAGAGACTGATAATCAAAGAATAAGGCATGCGCGCCACAAAGAAGCGCAAAGGCACAAAAATCAACGAAATCCTTTTGTGCTTTTTGCGCTTTTTTGTGGCTGAATACTTTAAGGCAAATCGTCAGTTCTGCGAGGCGCGCGAAGTCTGACGGTTGTTGATCGTCTTAACTGGTGGCGCTGGCTTCGGTGGCAGCTTCACCGGTTGTTTCAGCTTCGCCATGACCTCCGCGATTGCGCGTTCGAGTTGTGGATCCTTGCCGGCGATTACTGACTGCGGATCGTTATCAACCTCAATGTCGGGATCCACGCCGTAACCTTCGATAATCCACTCGCCATTCTTATTCGTAAAACCAAACTCGGGAACGTTCACCACGCCGCCATCGATCAACTGGCCTCGATTCGTGATGCCGACAACGCCTCCCCACGAACGTTTCCCAATCAATGGTCCAAGTCCGGCTTCGCGAAACATCGCCGGGAAGATGTCGCCGTCCGACGCAGAGTTCTGATCCAAAATCGCCGCCATCGGCCCGATGAAAACGCCGTCAGGATAGGTCGAGGCCTCATCGTTAGTCCGCGAATAGTTGAGCGCGAGAACTTTTCGCCGCAGCCGCTCAATGAGCATGCGCGACACGTTGCCGCCGCCGTTCGCACGCACGTCAACAATCAGGCCTTCTTTGTTCAATTGCGGGTAGTACCACTTGATGAACTCCCGAATTCCATTCGCGCCCATGTCAGGCACGTGAAGATAACCAACGCGGCCGTTCGTCGCCTTACTCACCTTTTCACGGTTGTGGTCCACCCAATCGAGATAGATCAGGTTCTGTTCATCGGTGATCGGCTTGTAAGACACGGTCCGCGCGCCCTGCATCGACGGGACCTTGTTCAGCGTGAGCTGCACCGGATTGTCGGCTTTGTTTCTCAACAAGCGATACGGATCGTCTGTCGCTTTCAACTCTTCCCCATCGATCGCGAGCACGTAATCGCCTACACTCGCATTCACACCCACTTCCGTCAGCGGCGATCGATAAATGTCTTCAGAGTTGTCGCCTTCGAAGATCTTCGCAATGCGATACCGGCCGGCCTGTTTGTCAAACTCAAATCGCGCGCCGGGCAATCCGTAACGCGGACGCGGCGGAATCTGAAAATCGCCGCCGTCGATGTACGCGTGCTGCACGACGAGCTCAGAGATCATCTCGCTGATAACGTAGTTGAGATCAGAACGATGGGCCACGTATTTCAGCAGCGGCTTGTATTGCTCGCGCAGCGCCTCCCAATCGTAACCGTGCATGTTCGACACGTAGAACCAATCGCGGTAGCGGCGCCAAACTTCGTTGAAGATTTGGTTCCACTCTTCAACAGGTACTCGATCGACATACAACCCGTTAGTCGCAACTGCCTTGCGCGATTTTTCGCCGACTGGCGTCGCATCGTAGAGATTGAAGTTGGGTCCCTGCGCTACTAAAACCTTCGAACCGTCGTCAGAAAGAACGTATCCGCGAGCATCGTCAACCAACGTCGTTTCCTTGCGGTCTTTCATCGCGTAAATCCGCAACGACGTATTGCGATCGCCCTGGCGGCCGTAATAACCGGCGCCGCCGATCATGTAAATAAGGTGCCCGGTCTTGGCCGATAATCCGAAGTAGTTATCTGCTCCAACCGGCACGCGCGCGACGCGATTTGAAAGACCATCGAAGTCGATGGTTAACGTTGCCGGCGGCTTCGGTGCGGCTTCGGGTTTCGGCTCTGCGGGCGCGGGCGCGGGTGCGTCGGCTGGCTTGTCGGGCGACGAAGCCGGAGAAGCAGCCGGCTTCGGCGACTCTTCCGTTTTCGTGATCGTCACTTCATCACTCTCAGGCGGAAACGGATGCTTGACGTCTTTACGCAACGCGGTGGCGTAGATGTAAGTCGGACGATTGGTTGCGTAGTTGAACTCGATGTTTGAAATTTGCGGAGCAAACTCTCTGTCACTCAAAAAGTAGAGATAGTTGCCCTGCGGATCCCACGCCGGATTGTATGAGTTGAAAGACTCACCGGTAACACGGCGCATCTGCCCGTCGGCCGCACTCCAAATAAATACAGATGAAAACTGATTCTGGTTCGCCATCGAGAAGGCCAGGAAATTCCCTCGCGGAGACCAGGCGTAGTCGCGAATCTGACCGCGTGGAGAATCAGCAATTTCGGTAATCTTCCGATCAGCTAACGTGAGAATGTAGAGCTTTCCGTCTTTGTCACTAAAGGCGAGTCGTTTTCCGTCGGGCGCCCATTCCGGCGCGTAACGCATCGCCGAACCGCCGCGCGTGATCTGCTCGGCAGGTTTGGAGCCATCCTGCGGGACGAGATAGATCTCCTCTTCGCCTGACTTGTCTGAAATGAACGCGATCTGTGATCCGTCAGGCGACCAGTTGGGCCACTTGTCGTGCGCGCCGGATGAATCCGTTAGATTCCGAGTTGGACCTTTTTCAATCGGCGCGGTGAAGATGTCGCCGCGAGCAGCAAACAGCGCGCGTTCACCTTTCGGACTCAAACCCACTGACTCGATCAAATTCCCCGCCGCGACGCGACTCGGCCGCCGCGAATTACCTTCGTCAAAAACATTGATCGATATCGGCATGCTCTTTTTGCTGCGCGCGTCGAGCACTTGTAGCTCGCCGTTCAACTCATAAACAATCTGGCCTTCATTGTCCGAACTGGGCCAACGTACGTCCCACGGCCTGTTGCTGGTAACCTGCGTGGTCCTACCGCTCGGGATGTTGTACGCATAAAGATTGAAGTGCCCATCCCGATCGGAGTTGAAGAAAATGGTGTCGCCAATCCACATCGCATCGCGCGTGGCTCGCGGGCCTTCGGTGATGCGTTTTGTGGAGTTGTTGCTCAGGTTGAAGATGTAGAGCTGGTTTGCCTGGCCGCCGGCGTAACGTTTTTCAGATCTGAAGTCACGCGATTGCGGTGAGTAAACGATCTCGTCGCCGTTTGGCGACAAGTCGCCCGATCCCGCCGAGGGCATCGGAAAAGCGGTCGCTGGACCACCGTCGATCGAAACTGAATAAAGGCGCGCGATCGGAAGTGTCCACGAATCGCGGAGAGATCGGAAAATGATCTGCTTGCTGTCCTTGGTCCAACCAAACACCTGGTTGTCCCAGCCCCAGCGCGGCGCGAGCGGTCCGCGCGCGGGGTAGAACGTCAGTTGGCGCGGTTCGCCGCCTGACGTCGGAACGACGTAAACCTGTTCGTCACCGTCGTACTGGCCCGTGAAGGCGATCCACTTTCCGTCAGGTGAGAATTTTCCAAACAATTCCACACCGGGGTGCGAAGTCAAACGCACTGCGGAGCCACCACTAGAAGTCGCTGTCCACAGATCGCCCGCGTAAGTGAAGACGACGCGATCGCCGCGGATATCGGGAAAGCGCAAGAGTTTTGTTTGTGAGTGCGCGGTTGCTGAGAGAAGCAGGACGCAGGCGAAAAGGGCTAATAAGCTCTTAAACAATAGAAACCTCCTCCAAAGCCTAACCACAGATTACACAGATTTATGCTGAAAACAGTTTGTGTAACCTGTAGATGGTTTTACTTCCGATTTTTGAATGCTTCATTCAATTCCGTGTGCCTACTGGTTAACCCCACGGGGCGACCATCTATGAACAAATATTTTATATTCGAGCGGATCTCGAGCAGATCGCCGTCAGTCACAACCAGATTCGCCATCTTGCCGGTTTCAATCGAGCCCAAACGGTCCGCGACGTTCATTATTTGTGCCGGGTAAAGTGTGACTGACTTAACCGCGTCCGCCTTCGAGAGACCGAAAGCGGCGGCCATGCCGGCATATTGAGCGAGGTTTCGCACTTCCGGACCGGCGTCGCCGGTGGAAATGCAGAAACGCACACCGGCCTGCTGAAGTTTCGCCGGACTTTCATACAAGACGTCGTAAGGATCGTCTTCGCGGCTCGGCAGCGAGAATAGGCCGGTCAGAATCACCGGCACGTTCTTCTCTTTCAAAAGCCCGGCGACCTTCCACGCGTCCTCGCCGCCAAGAATGATCGGCTTCAACTTCATCTCGTCCGCAAAACGGAGGGCGCCACGAATCTCAGCTTCGCGGTCTGCGCGAAAGATCACGAGCTGGTCTCCACGAACGTACGGCACGAGCGGTTCGAGCACGACGTTCCGGTCGGGACGCGGCAACGATTTGTCTTTTGCGTAAGCATCCTGCGCACGACCGTAGGCTTCGGCGTCGCGCAGCATCTTGCGAATCTCATCGAGTTGCCGCTCATTAGCGGTCAAGGTTTCGGAAAGATTCGCCGGTGGTTGAGGCGGGCCAAAACCGCCACCACCGCCGCCCCCGATGCGCGGGTAGTTAATGACGAGCGCGGCCTGCGGGAGTACGGCCATCTCTTTCGGCGCGGTACCAAGCAGATTGATCAACGCGGCCTGACCGGAGATCAGCCCGCCTGCCGGCGCGGTGAGTGTGTTTGTTATGCCTTCAACTCGCGTGACGGCGATGTGCGCACTGTGCGGATTGACTGCGATGATCGCTTTTGCATTCGGGTTTAAATCGCCGACTTCGGCAGTGTCCACCGTTCCGTTCGCGCCCTGCGGAACTTCCACCAGTCCCATGTTCGTGCCGGCGTCGATCATTCCGGGATAGACGGAGAGGCCAGTGCCATCGATTGTTTGCGCGCCCGCGGGAACGGAAACAGTTGCGCCCACGGCTTCGATCTTCCCGTCACGAATCACGATCGTGCCGTTTTCGATGTCCGGACCGCTGACGGTCACGATACGCGCGTTGCGAATTGCAAACACGCCGCGCGGCGGCACGACGCCCTGTTGGGTGGTCGGGTTTCCGATCTGCTGGGCCAATACCGAACTTGCAAAAAGAAGTATTGCAATTATGCTCTTCATATCGCTCTCCACGGCTCCTCAGAAAGGCTTTTCAACTTCGATATCGTCGTCTTCATGACTCGGCCGCCGGCGGCGAGGCGCTTGCGGCGACTGCCCTTGTGCCGGTGGTTTATTCGGTTCCGCCTGCTCCAATGTCGCACGTTCCCTCGCGAGTTCTGGTCGCCGCGCGAGGTCCT
>DASSEB010000447.1:0-3765 GCA_035696765.1 Pyrinomonadaceae bacterium
ATCTCCACGCGACATCCTTTGTAAGCAACGGCATTGACGGCGTAGACAAAATCTTCATCGCCCGACACGAGCACGGCGGTATCGTAACGACCCGCCAGCGAGAGCATGTCGACCGCGATTTCGACGTCGAGATTCGCTTTCCTCGTACCGTCGTAAAAAGTCTTCAGCTCCTTTTGGATCACACGAAATCCGTTTCGTCGCATCCACAGGAGGAAACCCTGTTGCCGTTCCGCGCCGATGTCGACGCCTGTGTAGAAGAAAGCCCGCAGCAGCCGGCCATCGCCCAACAACACTCGCAGGAGTTTGTTGTAGTCGATGTCGATGTTGTGAAAGCGCGCTGCATGGAAAAGATTGTTACCATCGATAAAAACTGCGACCCTTCCCCTGTGTCCGAGTTGCCATGAAATATTATTTGTGGGATCGAAATTATGCATAAAGTAACTGAATCACCCCCTGGTATTTGTAAGCCTAGAATGCTGTTTTGGCCTGCGCTGGTCAAGTAGTGAAACTGTGTCTCTGTCGATTACGAGGCCGCAATTATTTCATCGGAAATCGCATCCAGATAGACCTTCTTGAGGGGGCCGTTGGTGACGTCTACCTCCCATGCGAGCCGAATTTGCAGGCCGCTGGGCGGGTCTTTAGCCGGTTGGGCGTACACAACTAACTGCTGCGCCTCAACCGTTGCGTTTGCGGGAAGAGAAAAACTTTGCTGCCTGCCATTCACATCGGTCACCGTCAACGGTTGCGTCTTGATGTGATTCACCGCGTCTTCGCTCGTTATCTTCGGTGTGAAACCGGCGAGGGTCGCCTGAAGACGATCGGCATTCGGAATACAGTTGCTGGAAAACTCGACGAGCTGTCCGTCGCTGCGAAAGCGAATGAGCAGCGTACCGAATCCTCCGCGCAGCGGATAGCGAAACGGCCGTTGTTCATAGCGAGCGACCTTGATACCGGAGGGCTCGTCGGTTCGTTCAACGAGCGATAGTTGATTCGGTTCTGCGCCGATGAGGCGTTGCCACTCGACGATAAACCTGCGCAACGACTCGCGCGTCTCTTCCTCGGTCGGAGTGGCTTTCGCCGCAACCTTCGGAAGATGGATGGGTCCAGGTAAATTTGCCGGCAAGCTCTGAATAGTGCCGGTGTATGGTTGCAGGTTGGCTTCAGTTTTCCCTGGCAGACCGTAACGCTGTGACAACTGGTACCACGCTAAAGACGCTTCTTCGAGCCGCGGTCCAACGTCCGACAATTCGATCGGATACAGCGGCACATTGGATCTCGGTCCGTTGGGATCGGTTGGCTGAAACGCGGAGCACGCGCCGGCTGCGAGTGCGAACAGCAGTATCAAACCTTTTCGAATATTGGAGCTCGCAAACATTCTCTTCGCCTCTGATTTTCCTATCGTCGTATAATCAAGATACGTGGAGGACCTGTTGCCTAAAGATAACGAAACATTCCTTGTAAACCCTAATCCTGTCGCACATGTCGTCGGATAAATCAAATCGCGGGAACCGCGAGCGCTCAACGGACATGGTGTATGGCCCAAACGCCGTGCTCGAGGCGTTGCGCGCAGGCAAACGTCAAATCGAAACGATCACGATTCTCGAAAGTGCTCGCCCTGATCGTCTGAAAACTTTGATTGACCTGGCCCGAGAGAAAGGCGTCCCGGTTCATCGTGTGCCGCGACTCGATCTCGATCGTTCACTCGGCGACGTTAGGCATCAGGGAGTCGTGGCACGAATTGCAGCGGCACGTTATGCAGACGCGGATGAGTTGCTGGAGTCGTTGGAAAACAAGATTGGAACGCCGGATCCGCCGCTGGTACTCGGTTTGGACGCAGTTGAAGACCCCCGTAACATGGGCTCGATTTTACGCACCGCTGAATGTGCGGGCGCGCATGGAGTGTTCATAACTGAGAGACGCGCAGTAGGTCTGACGAGTGTAGTCGCAAAGGTCGCAGCCGGAGCGCTCGAATATGTTCCGGTGGCGCGTGTGACGAATCTGGTTAGATTGATAGAGCAGTTGAAAGAACGTAACATCTGGGTTGTTGGCGCCGCCGGCGACGCAAAACAATCGTATGTTGAATGGGATTGGAAACTGCCGGCCGCGATCTTTCTCGGTAGCGAGGGACACGGTTTGCATCGTTTAGTTCGAGAACACTGCGACACGTTGGTCCATATTCCGGTCGCGGGCAGGTTGGAGTCGTTGTATGTTTAGGTTGCGGCTGGAGTGCTGCTTTACGAAGCACGACGCCAGCGGATGAGAGGCGAAAAATAATGTTCTGTCCTAAGTGCGCCAGCCAGAATCTCGACGGCGCGAGTTTTTGTCGCACGTGCGGAGCAAACATCAGCCTCGTGCCGCAAGCGCTAACGGGCCAGCTCGCGCAAACGCCGGAAGAGGAGATTGAGGAAGGGCGCGGCCGCGGGGGGCGAAGGCGCAGTAAGGAAGTTAGCCTCGACCGGGCGTTCAAGAACATCTTCATGGGGTTCGCGTTTATTATCGTTGCTATCGCGCTTTCGAGAACGATCGGGCAGCTGTGGTGGTTCTGGATGTTGTTGCCGGCGTTTTCGATGATCGGGACGGGGATTGCGCAGTACATTCGCGTCAGAGAAAGAGAGAAGCGAGCGCCGCTCACGGCGCCTCCCGCGACGCGCGTGTTTCCGGAACGCGGACGAGAGGTTGATGAGCTTCGAGCGCCGGCGCCCAGCGTGACCGAAGGGACCACACGTCATCTCGGAGTTGAAGCGCCCACCCGTCAGTTGGATCCCAGCGAGCGCAAGTAGATCTTAGCCACAGATTACACGGGTTTTACACGGATTGAATAAAGGCACGATCCAGGTGTGCGTTCCGGTGTGCGAGAAGGATCTCGATGCGCTGAGGAGCGCTTGTGAGCGCGCAACCGAGTGGGCTGACATTGTCGAGCTACGCCTCGATTGTCTTGAAGAAAAACCCGAAAACCTGTTGAGTGATATTTCCCGACCGGTGATTCTCACGTTTCGTCCATCGGAACAGGGCGGGTATCGCTCGCTGACGCGCGAAGTGCGGTTGGCTTTCTGGAAAACTCGGGCGCTGAGTGGCGAGGGCGTGTGGTGGGATGTGGAATACGACGTCGCGAATGAACTCTCACCTGATTGGTCGCGCACGATCGTTTCGCATCATGACTTCTCCGGCGTCCCAGACGATCTCGATCAGATCTACGAGCGCCTGGCCCAGACACCCGCTCGAGTGCTAAAGATCGCCGTTCAAGCCAACGAGATCGTCGACTGTATTCCCATCTTTAACTTGATCGATCGCGCCCGTAGCGAGGGCAGGAAAATCATCGCCATCGCGATGGGCAATACCGGTATTGCGACGCGCATCCTTGGCCCATCTCGAGGAGCGTTTCTGACCTACGGCGCGTTGGATGACGAAAACGCAACCGCGCCCGGCCAGGTCAACGCTCGCAAACTTCGTTCTCTCTACCGCATCGATCAGATCGACGCCGAGACAATGATTTGCGGCCTCGTCGGATTGCCTGCTATGCACTCAGTCTCGCCGCACATGCACAACGCTGCGTTCGGGCACGAACAGATTAATGGCGTGTATCTTCCGTTTGAAGTTAAAGACGTTGATTCATTCTGCAAACGCATGGTCCATCCGCGTACCCGGGAGTTGAATTGGAACCTGCGCGGGTTGAGCGTAACTGCGCCACACAAACAGGCGGTGATGGATTGTCTTGATTGGATCGAGCCTGACGCAAAAGAGATCGGCGCTGTGAACACAGTTGTC
>DASSEB010000448.1:0-14297 GCA_035696765.1 Pyrinomonadaceae bacterium
AGCAATAGCACGATCAGTAACAACGAAGTCGGTGGCATCGTCAGAAGCGCGTCGGACAACAACGGAGTGTGGACGGTGAAGAGCAGCATCATCGCCGCGAACAGCAGCGGTTTCGGCGACGTGACGGGTGCATTCACATCGGCGGGGTTCAACCTGATTGGCAATGCCGACACGGCTACGGGTTTCGTCAGTGGAGTGAACAACGATCAGGTGGGCACTGCTGCAACGCCGCTCGATGCGAAACTCGACCCGGCGGGTGTGCAGGATCACGGTGGATTGACGCCTACGATCGCACTTCAACCGGATAGTCCGGCCATCGATAAGGGCACGGCAACAGGAATAGCCGGTCCATTGGCTAACGATCAGCGCGGCACTGGTTTCACGCGGACCTTTGACGACGGTTCGATCGCGAATAGCAGTGACGGGACCGACATCGGTGCGTTCGAATTGCAGCCGGTTGCTCCGTCACCGTCGCCATCGCCGACTCCTTCGCCTTCGCCGAGCCCATCGCCTTCGCCGTCGCCGAATCCATCGCCGTCGCCGTCTCCGAGTCCATCACCGTCGCCCTCGCCATCGCCGGCGAAACTGGTGGTCACAATAACGCCGCTGGTGCGGAGCAGTTGCGGTGACATCATTGCGGGCGTTACGGTGCAGAACATTGGCGGTGCTTCCGCCGGCAACGTGCGGTTAACAACGGCGACATTGGCTTCGCCTGCGACGAACGCCAACACGCTACCGCAAAACCTGGGCAACCTGGCCGCGGGCCAATGGACCACGACCATCATCACCTTCTCCGGGGCTAACAACCCGCCCGGAGCGAAACGAACGTTAACCATCGCCGGGACCTATACTGGCGGGACGTTCAGTGACAAGTGGAAAGTTTCGCTTCCATAACCGCAGGACCATAACCGGCCACGGATGACACGGATCAGAACTTTTTCTGATCCGTGTTCTTCCGTGTAAATCCGTGGCTCAAAGTCCTTTTGTGCTTTTTGTGCTTTTTTGTGGCTGATACTTTTTCTTTGCAACCGGCGCCCGGGTGCCGCGTTCTTTCTCTAACTGCATCCAAAAGCGAAAGGAACTCAGATCATGCAGCATTTTCTTCCGAAATCGTCGATCAAAGCTCATCGTGCGAAAGCTCTCGTTGCCGGTGTTATTGCACTGATCCTGTGCTCGAACCTTGTTCTTGCGCACCGGCGAACAGAGACCGTGCAAAAGGTTGACGAGCGGTTGACCGCGGCTACGTCCAGGTTCGCATTCAAGCTTTACAACCAGATCCTCAAGCAAGGTACGAATAAAAATACATTCGTTTCGCCCGCGAGCGTAATGACAGCTCTCGCAATGACCTATAACGGCGCTGACGGAGCGACTCGCCAGGGCATGGCGCGCGCCCTTGAAATCGAGGGGATGAGTCTCGAAGACGTAAACCGGGCGTTTGCCGATCTGAAGTCCGCACTTAGTCCAACAGATCCAAAAGTACAACTCAAAATCGCCAATTCACTCTGGGCCAGAAGCGGGTTCTCCATGAACGCCGCGTTCATCGCTCGCAACAAACAACATTACGGGGCTGAAATAGCGAGTCTCAATTTTGATGATCCCGCAGCAGCAGACACGATCAATGCATGGGTGAACAAAAACACGGAAGGCAAGATCGACAAGATTGTCGATCGCATTCAACCCGAGAACGTTCTGTTTCTAATCAACGCAATCTACTTCAAGGGCCAGTGGCAGTTTGAATTCAAAAAAGAAAATACGAAGCCTGACATCTTTAGACTTGCCGGCGGGGAGCAAAAGAAACTCCCAATGATGTCGCAGTCCGGAAGGTTCTTCTACTTCAAGGGCAAAGATTTTCAATCAGTCGCTCTGCCGTATGGCAACGGCAGTGTGAGCATGTACGTTTTCTTACCTGACGAACAAACAGGCCTGGACCAGTTTGAGCAAAACCTTACACCTGAGAATTGGGACACGTGGATGAGGAGTTTCGCGCTGACACCTGGTGACTTGATGTTGCCGCGTTTTAAGGTGGAATGGGAGTCGGACCTGAACGACGAGCTGAAGGCTTTAGGAATGGCAGAGGCTTTCGATCCTGTCCGTGCGGACTTTTCTCAAATAGCGAAACTAAACTCGGGCACCAATCTCTTCATCTCCGAGGTCAAGCACAAAACCTTCGGCGAAGTAAACGAAGAGGGCACAGTGGCTGCGGCCGTCACTTCCGTCGTCGGGACCTTGACCTCCGCTCAGCAACCGCGAGAAAAGTTCGTCATGAAGGTAGATCGTCCCTTCTTCTTTGCGATTCGGGACAACTTTCGCGGGATCGTGCTCTTTATGGGTTCGGTCACAAACCCGGGGTAATCCTGCTGCAGGGCTGGCGTTGCCACCAGCCCTACTTGAAAAATGAGGTGTTGGTCGGGTTCAGTAATTGATGTTTCCAACCATCGTGAACTCGTACGCGCCCGTGAACCTTGCCAGGTTCATCGTGCGCTGCGCGTCGCTGGACCCGTCAATGAATTAGGCGCGTTGAGATTCGCGCCATCGTCGACGCCGACGCTCAACCGGTCTACCAATTCTCCACCTAACCATCCGGTCATACCCGCCAACGCAAACCCTACAAAAGAGAGCAGCAACGCAAGCGTCGTCGGGACATAGGGAACGATTGCCGGCGAGCTATAACGCAAGTACCAACTGCCGATGAACAACAGCAGCACGACGACGTTTCCCAACCCGTGAATCAACCCGACTGATTTCGCGCGCGTGTCCCGCGGGATGGCGAGATAATCGATGAAACCGAATGGAGCGGCTGCGATCGCGCCGATGATGCCGGCAATAATCATCCAATAAGACACCGTCACCATTGTCGGATTGCCCCAGATAAGATAGATGATGTCGAAGATCACCGCCGTCGATAAGAGTCCGAACGGAAACGGAATCAACATCTGGTGAATCGGATGACCTAACGCTTTTGCTTTGCTTTCCATAAGTTCTCCTCCTCTTTTACAACCATGAGAGGTTGCGCCGCCAAAACGCGACGGGGCGCGCCTCCGATTAACTCACGACGCGTACCTGGGGCGTGGTTAACTACACACAACAAAGCATGGACATCATAGTTCGATCGCCGATGGGGAATCGTGCGATTAACGGCTCAGAAAGGTGATTGAGGGAACGGCTATTAGGCTACGGCCTAAAATACGATTTGTAAAGCAATCCAGCGAGGGCGTCCCATCGCAAGACGGTCAAAAATCTTTTACGAATATCTCCGCGGCTTTTAACCCTTAGCTTGGAATCAACATTGTTCAGGAACCCGATCTGGTTACTTCGAAGCTGCCGGAGTTGCTTCGATACCAATTTGTGGAGTATCTGAAGTCGCTCTAGGGAAGCTTCGCCTCCAAAGCATTTAGCCACGAAAGGCACAGGAAGCACAGAAGGTTTTTCTAATTTTGTGCTTTTGTGCTTCTTTGTGGCTGAAATACTTCCTCACCTGTGTTATAAAGTCACCACTCGTTCATTGCCATCTCCCCCAACCTCGAACTTCGGAGGCCTCTCGCGGTGAAAGTCCCTTCTGACCGATAGATTTTCCCATCCAGAGGTAAGTAATAAGCGTGTTTTACCGTCTGCTCGCGGCCTTATCAGTACTTTGCGCCTTTACATTTGTTCAAGGCCAAAGCCCAACTGCGCTTCAAAAAGGCCGTAGAGAGACTGCGCAAGAAGAGCGGTTGAAGAAACTGCTGACCAGGGTTGGAGTAGACGCTGGTGGAATTAGCGCGAGGAGCAATCAACCTCAGGGTCTCCGGGAAGTGAAAATCCGTTGGACGGATTCAACTACCGCATTATCCACTAGCCAAACCAGACCTTCTATCAGTAAGACAGAACGAAAGACGGCGCCTGTCGTCTCACTTGTAGAAGACAAGAAACGCTCCGGCGCACTACCGCGGCAACGTTCGCTTCAACTTTCCCCAACCCATGTTTTTATCGCTGCTGTTAACGAGGCCAACCAACTTAGATGGTGGTCGATCATCTCTGACCCGCGCGTCGTTAGAGCTGAGTTTCAGTCTTCCACCGGAGAGCTGCACAGTGAAGACTACTACCAGTCTAACTTCACGATGAATGTCGTATTTCCTGACGATCCTAAAATTACAAACTTGCGGTTTTATAAACCAATCTGGACGGGTTCCGATTTTGACTTAAAACTGTTGGCTGTCGTTCCCGTTCGGTAATTCACGAAAGAGAAAACTGAAATGAAAAGGTCCACTGCCCGCTCGGTGCTAAGTGCGCTTTTTCTAGTTTTCTGCTTACCGCAAATCGCATTAGCTGAGCACTTCGAAACGATTATCAATAACAGTGCTCCTGAGAATCGTGTGGACATCGCCATTCTCGGCGACGGTTACACCGCCGCAGAGATGCAGAAATACAACGACGACGTTCAAGCGTTGATGCAAGCGTTCTTTCTGCAGTCGCCTTTTCGGGAGTACAAGAGCTTTTTCAATGTTCACCGGATCGATGTCATAAGCAATGAATCGGGAGCGGATCATCCTGAAAGGATTCCGGCCGTATTTAAAGATACGGCGCTCGCCGCCACTTACAATTGTGCGGGGACCCAACGCCTGATTTGTGTAAACACTTCGGCGGTCAATTCAATTCTTGGAAACACGCTTACGTCTTCTCAATACGACCTGACGTTCGTGATCGTTAATGATCCTGAGTATGGTGGTTCAGGCGGCTCCATCGCTGTTGCCTCCAGTCATCCCGATGTCGTCGAACTCGTACTTCATGAACTTGGACACAGCTTTGGCCTGCTTGCGGATGAGTATGGTGGTCCACCGCCGCCGTTTTGTAACAACACCTTCGAGCCTTCTGCTGCTAACGCGACCAAGGTTACGGAACGTTCGCTCGTCAAGTGGAATCATTGGATCGAGCTCGACACACCACTACCGACAACAGCTTTTATCCACGGCGTGCCGGGGTTATATGAGGGAGCGGCTTATTGTGATGCTGGTTTGTACCGGCCCACGCTCGATTCCAAAATGCGCTTTTTAGGTCGGCCGTATGAGCAAATCAACACCGAGCAACTCATCACGCGTATTTACAATTTCGTTTCACCCATAGACTCTATTGAGCCCGCTGCGACTGACTTCACACTCACGCAAGGGGAATCGCAGACGTTTAGAGTGTCTCCGCTGGTGACGCTGGGTAATACGATCGAGATCGAGTGGTATTTAGATGGACAGCTTCAGGCAACTGGAACTGAACTTACGATTGATTCCAGTAACTTGAATAGCGGAGCACATTTTGTGCAGGCGCTGGTGAATGACAACACTCCGATGGTGAGGAAAGATACCGAGGATCTGTTGAGCGACGATCGTGGGTGGAACTTGACGGTAAACGCCGCACCAATACCAACGCCGACTCCAACGCCGACACCTACGCCAACACCAACTCCGACACCAACACCAACTCCGACTCCGACACCGACGGCAACTCCAACCCCAACACCCACACCGACACCAACGCCGACGCCAAGTCCTGCGCCCGCTTTGCTCACTGAAGAGAACTCAAACAGAGCAATCGCGTTAGATTCCGTAACGTTCTTCCGCGGTCCGTTCTCGTTCTCCGCGACTAATAACTTCAGTGTCGATGGGCTCACTCGCATCATACTGTTCGCGACAAACGTAGAGTTTCGACCCGGCGAGGATGCGTCGATTCTTTCTGCTCAAGCCGAAGACTCGCAACAGTCAATTTATCCATTGACAGTTGAATTTGCGGGTAACGTTCCAAATTTTGATTGGCTGACGCAGATAAACATTAAAGTCCCTGACAATCTCGCGAACGTTGGAGATATCTGGGTGAGTATCAAACTACGCGGTGTGCAGAGTAACAAGGTCCTCATCACCACCAGATCTCCATAGCCCAGGGGAAGCATTTTCTTGATTGTTGTGCCGTTTGTGCTTCTTTGTGGCGAATCATTCTGACTGTTGATTCATCGCTCGGTGCTACAATCACGCACATTTCGCAGCAGAGGTGTGGCTACGAAGACAAGCCTTGACTCTCTGAGGCTTTGTGCATAAATTTCACGCAATACGTACCACCATGTCTAATGGCGAGGAGTTTAGTTCATGTATAAAAGATCGTTGATGTCCCTCGTGCTGTTGGCCGTGCTTAGCGTTGTCGCACTGGCCCAGCAATCACCTCCACCCAAAACAAACTTGAAGGTCGGTGACCCGGCGCCGGACTTCACCCTTCGTGCCACTGACGGAAAGACCTACAAGCTGAGCGATTTTAAAGGTAAGAAAAATGTTGTGCTGGCGATTTATGTGCTGGCGTTCACCGGTGGTTGAACGAAGGAATTGAAGGCGTATCAGGCTGATATCGCCAAATTCGATTCAACCGACACTCAGGTTTTCGGCATGAGCGTGGACAGTGTCCCCGCCAACCGTGAATTTGCAAAGCAGATTGGAGTAACGTTCCCGATACTCAGCGATTTCAAACGCACTGTGGTCAAGGATTATGGTGTCTTTAACGAAGAGCAGGGCTTTGGAAATCGCGCCACCTTCGTGATTGATAAAGAAGGCATCATTCGGCACATCGACGAAGGAAACGTCGCCATCGATCCAACCTCTGCGGCGGACGCATGTAACGTGCTCACACACCGCAAGTCGTCGGCAACGCCTTAACGCTACCCGCGGCGAAGATAGCCACAAAAAGGCACGAAAGGCACAAAATGAATTACGATTTTTGTTTTGTGCTTTATGTGCCTTTTTGTGGCTAATGGCTTTAACGAGCAGCAGTGATTCTCTCCAGCTTCTTGAGAAGTTCCCTCTTTTCGACCGCAGATGTTTTCGCGAGGGCGAGCCGGAGAGAAGCGAGCATCTTTTTCAGTTCGGTCCGCTGTTCGACAACGTATTGATCGCCGCCTTTACTGTTCGCCGTCTTGATGACTTCATCCGTGAGCACCTCGTTCAGGCTGTTGAGCGCTTCGACTGCATGCGCTCCGTTAGGGTGCAAATTCAGATACTTGATCGCGGGTGAGAAGACAAAGAAGTGACAAACCTCGTCGCCTTCACAATCCGACGGTTGCGGATTTTCCGCCGCCGCCCACGCAATACGATCCGCGATAGGCAACGTGTGATATTTGGCTTCAAGATTCCAAAGTAGTTCCGAGCGCATGTTGTAGCCGCCGCCAAACTCGTTGGGAATAACTTCCGCCGCGTGCGCCTTGCGCCATTTTTGAGGCGGCGCCTTGTCGCGCCAATCGTCAGGAAACGTCCGGGCCCAGTTAGCGAGCGCGAGCAGTTTCAAAAGTTCAAACTCGGCACGCGTGTTCACATCTTTCGCCTCGTTAACGGAACTCGCAGCGAGGTCGTAGATTTCCTCCCGGTCGGCGAACTCTGTGTTCTCCGCTTTCAGACGCGCTTCGATGATCTGGCGGAGAAGCGCTTGCCGCTGCGACGCGGTGTAGTCAAGCAGGAGACCACCGAACAGCCAGCCCGTCTGACCGTTCGGCACGTTGACGCGATACCAGTAATCGGGTTTGCCGCCGAGGGTGTCTTGAGTTGTCGAACGCGCGATGGCGTTCACGACGGTTCCGAGTTTCAGCCGCGCGATCTCTTCGGCTGTAACCTGCGGTGCTTTTCTGACGCGCATGGCAGAGACGGTTGTGATCTTCGGTTGGACGCCGTCCAACTTGATCTCGTCCTGCTGGGCCGAAGTTGGCGATACCAGCCCGAACGCGAGCACCGCGAAAGCGCAGATTACGAATTGATGGTCCATTGTTCGATCCCAGAATGATTGGCCACAAAGAAGCATAAGGCACAATCAATGAAACTTTGTGTGCTCTTTTGTGGCTGAAATACTTTGCAAGCGTTCTATTCTTCCGTTACGCACGACTGCCAACCGGTGCCCAACCGTGTACGCATCTTCAAGATTGTGCGTCACGTAGACGACGATCAATTCCGCCTCCGCTTGTAACCGCAGCAAGTCCTGATGCAGTTGCGTGCGAATCTCGCTATCAAGCGCCGAGAAGGGCTCATCCAGCAACAATACGCGCGGCTCCATCGCTAACGCCCTGGCGATCGCAACCCGCTGCTGCTGGCCGCCTGAGAGTTCATGCGGATACCGATTGGCCAGTTCCGCGAGTCGCATGCGATCGAGTAACGCCTCGGCGCGTTGCCGAGCGCGCGGCTGGCGCCACAAAGCATACGAAACGTTATCCAATGCAGAAAGGTGTGGGAACAGTGCATATTGCTGAAAGACATAACCAACGCGACGCTTGCGCGCAGGAAGATTGATCGATGGCTGCTTACCCGCTGTTTCAGGTGAACGGAAAAACACCGTTCCATCCAAAGTAATCTCGCCGGCGTCCGGCGTCGTCAGTCCCGCAATCGCGTTTAGCGTCTGCGTCTTCCCTGCTCCGGATGGTCCAAACAGAACAAGTATCTCGGCCCCCACCTCGATCTGCACAGACAGATTGAAACTTGCCAGTCGTTTCTCGATATTCACTTTGAGACTTGGTGGTTTCACTGGCCCAGACTCAACCGAGAGGCGTCTTCCGTTCGTGCAGCGGTCGTTCGAGCTGTCGTACGCACCACAAGCCGACGAATGCGATCGCAGTCATCAGAATGACCATCATTTGCGCTTGCTCGTACCGGCGCGCCTGCACAGCATCATAGATTGCAAGCGGAAGCGTCTGAGTTTGTCCAGGGATGTTGCCTGCAACCATCAACGTCGCACCGAACTCGCCAAGCGCCCGCGCTCCACCGAGAATTAATCCCGCGATGATTCCGCGCCGCGCGAGAGGTAGTGTGACACGCCATAAAATCTCCAACTCTGACGAGCCAAGTGTGCGCGCAGCGTTCTCGAGCACCTGGTCTACACTCGCAATCGCAGCCCGTGCGGATTGGACCATCAACGGTAAGCCGACTACTGCCGACGCAATCGCCGCCGCTTGCCAGGTGAAGAGCACGTTGACGTGAAACCACTCGACAATCGGACTGCCTCGCCCGAGTGTGAGCAACAAGAAATACCCGATGACGCTCGGCGGCAGGACCAGCGGCAAAAAGATGATCGTCTCGATAATAATCTGGCCGCGTACTCGAAAGCGCGCCAACACCACACCCAAAACTAGACCAACAACGAAAAGAATAGTCGTCGCCACAATCGTCACTTGCAGCGACAGTCTTAGAGCCGCCCAATTCATTTGAGCGGCTCCTCTCCCGGTAAGACGAATCCGTATTTGCGCATGATTGGGCGTCCCTGCGGTGAGTTGATGAAGGCCGCGAACCGGCGTGCTTCAGCTTCATGCCGCGTGCTTTTGATAACCGCCAACGCCTGGTTAAGCGGCTGGTGCAGTTGATCTGAAATCAACACCCATCGCCCTTCACTATTCACACTGAGAGACAGCGCGACAATCGCGGCGTCGACGTTTCCCGTCTCCGCAAATTGAAGTGTCTGGCTTATGTTCTCACCGAAAACCAGTCGCGAAGACACACGGTCCCAAATGCCCGCGGACTGCAATGCCTGGCGCGCCGCCTCGCCGTACGGCGCGTGTTCGGGATTGGCGATCGCGATGCGACGCACTTCGGGGTTTACAAGATCCTGAAGCTGCTCGAGTTTCAAAGGGCTGTCACTACGTGTCCAAATCGTTATGCGTCCCTGCGCATAAAGCGCCTTGGTATCCGGAAGGATTAGATTCTCCCGTTCAAGTTCTTCGACAAAGCGCACATTCGCGGCAGCCAGAAGATCGACCGGCGCTCCCTGCTCGATCTGTTGTGTAAGCTGTCCAGTCGAACCGAAGTTGAACGTCACTCTGATCCCGGTCTGGTCCTCAAACAACTTTCCGAGTTCTTCAAAAGCCGGCGTCAGATCCGCAGCCGCTGAAACGGTGAGTGTCACCGGCGCTGAAGGTGAGGATCGACACGTCGTGGAACTTACTAACACGAGTACGACAATGAATAGCGCCAGCGCGCGATATAGCATAGTGTCGCTTGCCTCAAATCTCCTGCCACAAAAAAGCACAAAAAGCACAAAAATGAAAGTTTGTACTTTTTGTGCTTCTTTGCGGCTGCTACTTTTACGCGGCTGTGCAGGTGTAATAATGTGTCACCACGGATGGACGGCAAGCGGGAAGAAACACGATTGGGCCGGATGCTGACTCTTGACGCGATGCGCGGAGTCGCGGCATTGGTAGTTGTCACCTATCACGCGCTTGGAGTAGCGCCGCAGACAGCATTTACCGGCTGGCAATGGTGGTTGCCGCAAACGACCGCTTATGCAGTCCATTTCGCGTATGCCGGAATCTATCTCTTCTTTGTAATCTCCGGCTTTTGTATTCACCTGTTTTGGGCCAAAGCTCGCGCCACCGGTGTTGAAAAGCCCGTTATCAACTTCTTCGTCTTCTGGAAACGGCGAGTACGCCGTCTATACCCGCCATACTTCGCCGCGCTCGTGCTGTATCTCGTTTACCTGGCTTCGAAAGCTCCCGTTCAAGTCACCGGCTTTTACTTGTGGGACGTCGGCTTACACCTGTTCATGCTTCACAACGTGGATCTCCGGACCACCTACACGATCAACGGAGCTTTCTGGACACTCGCGATCGAAGAACAGTTGTACCTTGCTTATTTCTTACTGCTCTTCCTGCGCATTCGATTCGGGTGGACCAGGACGTTGGTGTTGACCGTTGCGGCGCGGGTCGCGTGGCTGATTTTGGCCCGTTACTTGGGCTATTCGTTCGGCGTTCACATTCCTACTACCGAAGCGGCCGCTACGAATTGGTTTATATGGGCGCTGGGTGCGTTGAGTGTGGAAGCAGCGTTGGGAGTAATAAAACTGCCGGCGTGGTGTTACAAAATTTCATTCGCCGGCCTCGCTCTGCTTTGCGCTGCCGGCCTCGCTCAAATCCTACCAATCGTCGACGACAGGACCTTGATTCATGATATCGGTTGGGTGTTGATGCACCCTGCCTGGGGTCTTGGATTTTTCATCCTTGTGAACTACTCAGTTGCGGCTGAACAGCGTTGGCGAGTCAAATCACGCGTCCCGCGCCTGATCCCGGCGCTGGCATGGATCGGGCTGATGTCTTACTCACTTTATTTGACCCATTCGTTCGTACTAATGCACTGGTACTGGTTCGGCTTCACGAAGCTGCACATCCTCTCTATCTCACTGTTAATAATGACGCCGCTGACCGTCGCATTCGCGTGGGTGTTCTTCCGCTGCTGTGAGCGGCCGTTTATGACCTTGCCTGCTGCCGTGAAAGTCCCGGCGAAACCAAGATACGCTCCGGTAGATGACGAGCAGGTGCAATCAGCACCCGAGGCTGCATAAGACGGGGATCTATTTGAACGGCCACCACACGGGAACAAACCAGATCACAATCGCAAATATTGCAATCGTCAGAATCGATCCCACCTTTAAGAAGTCCAAAAAGCGATATTGTCCGGGCGTGTAAACCAACACGCACGCCGGTTCAAGCGGCGTCAGAAAGGAGCACGACGCTGCATACGTGACTGTTACTGCAAACGTTCTCGGGTTTAGTCCGAGTGCCAGCGCAGTCTTCACCGCGATTGGCAGCATGACGAGCGCCGCGGCCTGGTTTGACATCGGCTGCGTCAGGGCAACTGTCATCGCAAAGAACCCGGCCAGCACTGCAACTGGTCCATAATGGCCCGTGCCCCGCACAATAAAGTCCGCCAAATATTGATCGGCACGTGTCTTTTCCATCGCCACACCAAAACTGATCATGGAGGCAATTAGAATCAGCAGTCTCCAATCAATCATGTCGTAGACTTCAGACATCCGCAGAGACCGCGTGGCAAGGAGGATCATTGCTCCGATCAGGACAGCGATCGGCAAAGGCACAAGGTGTGTGAGCGAGAAGAAAAGAAACACGGCGAAGGCCAGTAAGGCCCATTTCTGTTTGTAAGGTCGCGCCTGCTTTTGAGAAATCTCTTCCAAAAGCAAGATATGGCCGTCCACTGCGAGCGTCTCCACGTGTTCCCGGTTTCCCTGTATCAAAAGAACGTCGCCAAACCGTAGCCTCACCCTGCTGATCTTTGAAAGCAAGTCCACTCCATGCCGGTTAATAGCCAGTACTATGACGCGGTGCCGCTGTCGAACCGCGAGACGCTTTAGTGTCCTGCCGATGAAGTCTGAACCACGCGGCACCATCGCCTCGAAGAGCTCAGCGCCTTTCGCTTCGAAGAGGGTGTCGTTCAACGTGAAGTCAGCCTTTATCTCGATGCCGGCTTCACTCTTCACTCTCAGAATGTCCTCCGCCCGACCCTGGACCAGCAATAGATCGTCAGCCCGGATCTTTTCCTCGGGGTTGGGTGCTACACGATACTGTTCCTGACCTCTCAGGATTCCTAAAACCGTCAGATCAAGCTCATCACTGATGCGCGCTTCAGCGAGTGATTTACCGATGAGCGGTGAGTCGTCGAGCACGATTACTTCCGTCATGTATTGCCTGACGTGATATTGCTCCGTCAGAGAGTCGGACGATTTTCGGCGAGGTAACAGCCGGAGACCGAGCAGCAACATGTAGAGCATTCCGGCAGCGACGATAAGCACGCCCACCCGCGTCAGTTCGAACATCGTAAATGGCTGCATGCCGTAGCGCGGTAGAGCACCACTCACGGCGAGATTGGTCGACGTTCCGATCAGTGTGCACGTACCGCCGAGGATTGCTCCGAATGCGAGCGGCATCAACAGTTTTGAGGGACTGATATTTCTGCGTGCGGCGATCCCCAGTACGACCGGAAGGAACATTGCCGTGGTAGTCGTGTTCTTCATTACGGCGGCGCAGAGTGCGGCAGCAAACATGATGAGCGCTGCGATGCGAAACTCACTGTCACCCGCGGTGCGATGCAAGCGGCGGCCGACGGCGTCGATTACGCCAGTCTTGCTGAGCCCGCCCGTGAGAATGAAGAGACCCGCGATGGTTATGACGATGTCGTTCCCAAAGCCCGCGAAAGCCTCAGCCGCGGATAATGTATTAGTGAGCACTAACGCCATCACGAGGAGAATAGACACGACCTCGATCGGTATGCGCTCAAGGCTGAACAGAACAAGCGCGACGATTAACAGACCGAGAACGATGGCAATCTGGGTTGTCATCTATAAGGTGAAGAGTAAGCTGTTCAGCCACAAAAAAGCACAAAACGTGGTTTTGTGAAACGTTTTCATGGGCGCGCCGCTTTGAAGTTATCGAAGACGACAGTGCCGGGAGCCACCGGCTCCGGCTGCCATGTGCCGGCTTTGAGTTCGAAAACTATCGTCGCAAGCGGCACCGATGCGTTGTTCCACGGCTCGGTGTAACGCACTATCCAACTCCCGGGCAGACCCGGATTGTCACTCGCCGTTTCAAACACGACGTTGCCGGTCGATAGATCGTGACGAATGCGCCAGTAGCGATGTACCGCTGAGTTGTAAGCGGAACTAAACAGAGTTCGCTTGGCGCCGCCAATCTTCGCCTGGCAGATGAAGACGCCCTCTTCGACGTAAATGCGATAATAGTTGTCAGCATCTCGTCCTATCGTAAACATCGCATCAGCTTTGGTGTTGATAGCAGCCGCCTGGACCAACTCAACGTAGCTGTAAGCTCCGCTGAAATTGTAAGTGTTCGACGATCTGATTCCGTTGTAATGCGATCCTGACTGTCCCGCGAACAACGATCCGATCTGCAATTGTTGCGTGATTTCCCTTGTCAACACGGACGCGTCAGTGAAGCCGCTGAAGAGATTATTTGAAGACCACTTCGCAGAGGCCAGCGCGTTGTCATTGAAGTCGTCCTCGAGAAGGACCGTTTCAGTTACGATCGTCGTGTAAGTAAAGCCGCTCGGCAGCGTGCCGCTCTGACTATCAGCATTCGTCACGACGACGTTGGCCGCTCCAGCCGCGTGGGCCGGCGTCGTTGCGGTGATCGTAGTGCTGTTGACGACATTGACGTTTGTGGCTGCAGTGGAATCAAACTTAACCGCCGCGCCCGAAGCGAAATTACTGCCGGTGATGGTTACCGAGGTCCCCCCACTAGTGCTGCCGGAGTTCGGAGAAACGGACGACACTGCCGGCGCTGGTTGCGTCACCGGGCCTCCACTCGATGCAGGCAACACTGTGTTGTCGTTCTTGAGAGCTCCGGGTGAGTTGTTCAAATAAGTTCCCGGCGACAGCACGATCTGATCGATTGAAACACCATCTTCACGACCTTGTATTCGTATCGTGTGCGTACCCGTTGATTGAAAGAAGATCTGCGGACCAAAGACGCCCACTCCCCATCCGTTGTCCTGCCAACCCCAACCACTCAAGCCGCA
>DASSEB010000449.1:0-8371 GCA_035696765.1 Pyrinomonadaceae bacterium
TCATCCACTTCCTGGAACACTACAAACAGAAGACCGGCCGCTTTATCTCGGGCATCTCGAAAGACGCGTTGCAGGCGTTTATCACCTACGACTGGCCGGGCAACGTGCGCGAGCTCGAAAACGCGATCGAGCGCGCGGTGATTATCGCCTCGGGCCGCCAGATCGAGTTGGAAGACTTACCAGAAGCGATCAGCAAAATCGCTTTGCAGGAACGCGATCGGATCAAAGTTGAGCGCGCCAAGGCCGCCAGCGAAGGCCGGACGACCACCTTCGAGATCACCGTGCCTTCATCGATGGAAGAGATCGAACGCCAGGCGATAGAGGCCACCCTCGACTACACCGAGGGAGACAAATCTCACGCCGCGCGCGCCCTCGGCATCGGGCGCAAAACGCTGTACCGCAAGCTGGACCAATACAACGGCAAGAATTAGCCGCGGATTACACGGATAAAGAACGGATATGCTATAGTCGCAGGCCGTCAAATCGTAATTTGTAGTAAGAAAGGACCCCAGACAATGGGAGACGACAGTACTTCGAACAAATTAACTTACCTGCTCATCGGTGGCAGTATCGGGGCGATTCTGGCGCTGCTTTTCGCGCCCAAGTCGGGCCAGGAATTGCGCGGCGACATCGCCGATGCGACCAGAAAAGGTATCGATCGTTCGCGCGAAGCAGCGCAGCAGTTAGGCGACCGGGCCGGTGAGTACTATGAAGCGACGCGTGATCGCGCGGCTGAGCTTTATTCGCAAGCTGCGGAGAAGATGACTGAGGTGGCCCAGGGCGCACGCGACGCTGCGTCACGCCAGGGTGGAACACTGACCGCCGCGATCGACGCAGGCAAGAAGGCTTACCAGGACGAGAAGCGGAAGACTGAGATGTCAGGCCGCCTTGAAGCTCCGAACTACGGAGAGAAATCCAACTAGGTCATTGCCGGAAATGTATCTTCCAGCGCTTTTACAAATGAGCACTAACGACCCGATGTTCTGGGTGATGGTGATCATCGCTGCTTCGTTTCTCGTGATTGCGATCGCGATGATCGCGATAGCGGTCTTCGTCAGCCGGGCCGTGAAGTCCGTCAACCGGCTCGAAGAAAAGACGGAACCGCTCGTCGAACGTGTCACCGCGATTAGCGAACAAGGCAAGCTGATCGCCGTACAGGGAAAACTGATCGCGGAACAGTTCACGGCTGTTTCCAATCACCTTTCGACGGCCACGCTGCACTTGTCAGACTCACTCGCGATCATCAAGAGTGAAGTTGGCGAGCTGCGCGCACTCGTGAGCGAGACGGCGGTCGAAGCCCGCGACAAGGTCGAGCTGGTCAGCCGCACAATCGATCGCACGCAAAGGCAGGTGGCTTTGACGACGGATTTTGTGCAGTCGAAGGTGATAGAACCCGCGCGCGAACTGGCGGCGATTATGGCGGGCTTCCGCCGCGGCCTCGAAGTACTCGTGGCCCCGATGCCGAAGCCCATTAATCAAACTTACGCCGAGGATGAGATGTTTATCGGGTGATTCCGATTAAATGTGATTCGAACGAACCCGAGCTCATCCTGGATGGCTCGGGTTTTTAAGTTTGGGGCAGGTTTTGTAAATCGTGTAATCCTGTCTAATATGTGAGTTCAACTTATGTCCACAGAAACCCCGCTCGATCTCAAGAAAACCATCAACCTGCCGAAGACCGCCTTCTCGCAGAAGGCCAATCTCGCTCAAACCGAGCCGGCGCGGCTCGAGAAGTGGGCCAAGCTCGATCTTTACCGCTTGATCCGGCGCGCCGGAGAAGGCCGTCCGAAGTTCATTCTGCACGACGGTCCGCCTTACGCCAACGCCGACATTCATTTCGGCACGGCGATGAACAAGATTCTCAAGGACCTCGTCGTCAAGTCGCGCACGATGATGGGCTACGACTCGCCGTACGTTCCCGGCTACGACTGTCACGGCCTGCCGATTGAAACGCACGTCGAAAAAGCCCTAGAGAAAAAAGGCAAGAAGAAGAGCGACTTGAATCTGGAAACTTTTCGTCGCATCTGTCGCGAGCACGCCGAGAATGCGCTGAAGAGCCAGACGCGTGATTTCAAACGGCTCGGAATTCTTGGCGAGTGGGACAATCCGTATCTGACGATGTCGAACCACTACGAAGCCGAAACCGCGCGCATGTTTGCGCGGTTCGTGGAGCGTGGTTGGGTTTACAAAGGAGCACGTCCGGTTTACTGGTGTCTGAAGGACCAGACGGCGCTCGCCGAAGCGGAGGTTGAGTATCACCAGCACACGAGCCCGTCAGTCTACGTGAAGTTTCCGCTGCAAAGCGATCCGGCCGAGATCGATCCGGCGCTCGCGGGGCGAAAAGTGTTTGTGCTGATCTGGACCACGACGCCGTGGACGCTGCCGGCGAATCTCGGGATCGCAGTTCATCCTGATTTTGAGTACTCGGCATTCGAGCATGGTGATGAGGTTTACATCGTTGCGAGTGAACTCGTTCAAGCCGTCGCGGCGAAGTGTGGTTTAGGTACAGCGCCGAAGGTGCTCGCGCGCTTTCCGGGCTCAAAGCTCGATCGACTTGAATGCCGTCATGCCTGGCTCGATCGGAAGTCTTTGTTGATGGTTGGCGAGCACGTCACGCTGGGCGGTGAAGCAGACGCGGAGACTGAACTCGACGTCAGCGAGGCGCAGAAGAAGTCTGATAGCAAAGCAGGCACAGGCTGTGTGCATACCGCGCCCGGTCACGGTCACGATGACTTCGTGATCGGCAAACGCTACGGTTTGGAGATCTATTGTCCCGTCGACAACGCGGGACGGTTCACGCCGGAGGTCGAGCATTTCGCCGGTCAACGCGTTTTCGACGCGAACGATGCGATCGTCGAGTTCATGCGTGAGCGAGGCGTGCTGCTGTTCAGTGAAAAATATGAGCACCGGTATCCGCATTGCTGGCGTTGCAAGAACCCGGTGATCTTTCGCGCCACGCCGCAGTGGTTCATCGCCATGGACCAGGCACACAGCGATCTCGTCGAGAAAGACGAGGACGGTCGCGACCGCAGCAATTTCACTGACAACTTTACGGAGAGCGCGTCGCTGCGTTCATTGGCGCTCGCGGAGACCGAGCGCGTGAAATGGATCCCGGCCTGGGGCGTGGATCGCATGCGCAACATGCTGAAAGCGCGGCCGGACTGGTGTGTGTCGCGTCAGCGTGTGTGGGGCGTTTCGATTCCCGTTTTCTATTGCGCAAAGTGCACCGAAGCGGTGGCGGATCCGGCAGTGATCAATCGCGTCGCCGACATTTTCGAACGCGAGTCTGGCGATGCGTGGTACACGCATTCGGCGCAGGAATTGTTGCCTGAAGGTTACACGTGCAAAGGATGTGGAGCGCAGGAGTGGACCAAAGAGGGTGACATCCTCGACGTGTGGTTCGATAGCGGCTGTTCGTCCGTCGCCGTGCTGGAGAATCGTAAAGAACTGCGCTGGCCGGCGGAGGTCTATCTCGAAGGCGGCGATCAGTTTCGCGGCTGGTTTAATTCGTCGCTGATGATCGGCATCGCTGCTCACGACCGCGCGCCTTACCACACCGTCATCACGCACGGGTGGACGCTCGATGCGCAAGGCCGGGCGATGCACAAGTCTGCGGGGAATGCGGTGGAGCCGGAGAAGGTCATCAAGCAGTCGGGCGCGGAGACCATTCGGCTGTGGTGTGTGTCGTCAAACTACTTCGACGACATGCGTGGCTCTGACGAGATCCTCCAGCGTGTGACTGACGGCTATCGGAAGTTGCGCAACACGGCACGGTTCGCGCTCGGAAATATCGACGGCTTCGATCCGGCGCGTGACAGTGTGCCCGTCGAGGAGATGGAAGAGATCGATCGCTGGGCGCTCGCGGAGCTTAATCGCGTGACGAAGGAAGTGCTGGCGGCTTATGACGCTTTCGAGTTTCATAATGTCTATCGCGCTTTGTACAACTTCGCGACGGTGACGCTCTCGGCGCGTTATTTCGACATCATCAAGGATCGGCTTTACACATTTGCGCCGCGCAACAAGGCGCGCCGTTCGGCGCAAACCGTGCTGCTCCAGATCGGAGATGCGCTCGCGCGAATGCTGGCGCCGATCCTCGTGTTTACGGCGGACGAGATCTGGGAGAATTTGCCGAACCGGACGGAGCCCTCGATTCACGTCGCTCTGTTTCCAACTGCGACTGATGAGAGTCATGAAGCACTGTTCGCGGAATGGGATCGTTTGTTTGCGGTTCGAGACAACGTGCTGCGGGCGTTGGAAGAAGCGCGTGTGGCGAAACAGATCGGGAGTTCGCTCGAGGCGAAAGTAACGCTGCATGCGTCCGGAGACGCACTCGCATTGCTGCAAAAGCATCAGAAAGATCTGCGTTACGTGTTTATCGTTTCGCAGGTCGAGCTGGGGGAAGGAAAGGGCGACGACGTTTCGATCGCTATTTCAGTTGCAGACGGCGAGAAGTGCGAACGCTGTTGGAACTACTCGACGCGCGTTGGCGAGTCGGAGCAATATCCGACGGTGTGCGAGCGTTGTGTTGCGGCCCTGGACGAAATTAACCACGCATCACACGGATGAAGACGGATTGGAATTAGTGGATACGAGCATCGACACAGCAACTCACGTTCGTACACGCTTCGCGTGGCGCGCCGGTTACCTGCTCGCCGCCTTCGGCATCTACATGGCCGATCAGGCGTCGAAAGCGTGGGCGGTGAAGACGCTTCGGTTCGGCGAAGAGCGCGTGTTGATTCGCGGGTTTCTTCAGTTGATCTACACCGAGAATCCGGGGATCGCGTTTGGACAGTTGCAGGAAGGCGGTTCGTTTGGCCGCTGGTTTTTTGTGGTGCTGGCTGTGCTTGCGGCGCTCGCGGTCCTCTATTATTTCATGCGCACGCCGCGAAATGATGATCGCGTTCTGGGGGCGTGTGCGCTGTTGCTCGCCGGCATTTCAGGTAACCTGACTGATCGCGCTCGGCTCGGTTACGTGGTCGATTTCATTGTGCTGCACGCCGGCAACTATCACTGGCCCACGTTCAACGTCGCCGATGCGAGCATTACGATCGGCGCGTTGCTGCTGGCTTACGATCTGGTGTTTAGCCACAGACCTACACGGATGAACACAGCTCGTTCTGATCCGCGTTCATCCGTGTAAATCCGTGGCGAATTAAGATATGTACCCTGAAATTATTCGCATTGGTAGTTTCCCCATCAACACTTATGGCGTGTTTCTCGCCATCGCGTTTCTTTGCGCGATTTTGATCACGGTCAGGCTCGCGCGGCGGGATGGGTTGCCGAGTGAAAGAATCTACGATCTGAGCCTGTGGATGTTGCTGGCGGCGCTCGTCGGCTCGAAGCTCCTGATGCTCTTTACCGAGCCTGAGTACCGCGATCATCCGCTGCAACTTCTCTCTTTGGACTTTCTTCGTTCGGGTGGTGTCTTTTACGGTGGACTGCTCGGCGCTTTGCTCGCCGGCTATCTGCTGATCAAGCGTTATCAACTCCCTTGGTGGAAAACAGCCGACGCGTGCGCGCCGGGTATCGCTATCGGTAACTTCTTCGGCAGACAAGGTTGCTTTGCCGCGGGTTGTTGCTGGGGCAAGCCGACGACGCTTCCGTGGGGCGTCAAGTTTGGCGAGTTGGGCCATGAAATCACGGGCGTGCCGACTGACACCTATCTCCATCCAACGCAGCTCTACGAATCATTTGCAATGCTGCTCGTGTTCGTGTTTCTGCTTTGGCTGCACAAACGCAAGCGTTTCAGTGGCCAGGTGATTCTTGCCTACGCGCTGCTCTACTCAATCATCCGCTTTGCTATCGAATTCGTACGCGACGATCCGCGCGGCGACGTGCTCGGATTGACGACTTTGACCGGCCTGTCGACGTCGCAGTTGATCAGTATCGTTGTTGGACTCACCGCTCTGATCGTCTTGATCGTGCGTCGTCGACGCGCGCAGCAAGTCGAACAGGCTGACGGCCTTGTAACTAACGGCGCCCGCGCTTAAAACCATGAAAATTCTTGCTTCACTACTTGTCCTCGTGCTGCTCGCAGTTGCGTCTTCGAAGGTTCCCTCCGCGTCACCACAGACAATCGAGGTTTTTACAGGCACCGAAAAGCACCTGAAGAACATCAAGCAGTTGACGTTCGGCGGCGAGAACGCCGAAGCTTACTTCTCCTCTGACGGCAAGCAACTCATCTTTCAATCGACGCGCGATGGCCGCGGCTGTGATCAGATCTACACGATGAACGTGGACGGCTCCGACGTGAAGATGATCTCGAACGGCGATGGGCGGACCACTTGCTCCTACTTCTTCCCGGGCGGCAAGCGGATCCTGTATTCGTCAACACACCTCGGCGACAAACAATGCCCGCCCAAGCCGGATTTCTCGAAAGGGTATGTCTGGGCCGTCTATCCAACCTTCGACATTTTCACCGCGAAGCCTGACGGCTCCGATCTGAAGCAACTGACGAACACGCCCGGGTACGACGCCGAAACAACCATCACGCTCGATGGGAAGAAGCTCGTTTTTACGTCGATGCGCGACGGCGATCTGGACATCTACACGATGGACCCGAACGGGAAGAACGTGCGTCGTCTGACGAACGAACTCGGATATGATGGTGGTCCATTCTGGTCCTATGACGGCAAGCAGATCGTTTATCGCGCCTATCATCCGGCAACAGAGAAGGAGAAGGCCGACTACATCGAGCTATTGAAACAAAACCTGATTCATCCGACGACGCTCGAGATCTGGGTGATGAATGCGGACGGTTCCAACAAGCGGCAGGTGACGAGCAACGGGAAAGCCAATTTTGGACCATACTTTTTTCCTGACGGCAAACGAATAATCTTTGCGTCGAATATGCATGATCCGCGTCAAAGAAATTTTGATCTCTACATGATCAACGTGGACGGCACCGGTTTGGAGCGTATTACTTTCTTCGAGTCGTTTGACGGGTTTCCGATGTTCTCGCCGGATGGAAAGAAGCTGGTATTTGCGTCCAATCGCAACGGGGCAAAACCGGGCGACACGAACGTGTTCATTGCCGACTGGGTGGAGTGAGCCACCAAAAGGCACAGAAGGCACAAAAAGGCACTATGAAGACCAACAGATTCATTTTTACTATCGCCGGACTTCTACTCGCGACCGTCGCGGTTGTTGCTCAGCAAGCGGAGCTCGAGCCGAGTGCGGCGCGACTACAACAGCACGTCGCCTATCTGGCGTCGGATGCGTTGGAAGGCCGGCGGACCGGCACCCCCGGCGCGACCGACGCTGCTCGTTACATCGCTAATGAGTTCTCGCGGCTCGGTCTTCGTCCCGCAGATCGCAACGCAAAGGCGCGGTACCTGCAAACGTTTCCGTACGTCGCCGGAGTGGAGCTCGGCAAGGGCAACATACTCGCCTTTGGTCCATACCCGCGCACGGGGGACAGCGCACTTCAGGTAAGTGTTGATTGGTTGCCGCTCGGTTTTTCGAGCAGCGCAAAAGTCGAAGGCGGCATCGTCTTCGCCGGTTTCGGAATTACCGCTGCCGAGTTGAACTACGACGACTACTCCGGTCTAAACGCGAATGGAAAGATTGCCATCGTGCTGCAAGGCACACCGGATGGCGACAATCCACATGGCCAATTCGCAATGCTCGAAGGTGTCCGCTGGAAAGCAGTCGCAGCCCGTAACGCCGGTGCGAAAGCATTGGTCGTCGTCGCGAAAGACATCACCTTCTCCAACGACCGGTTAACAAAACTCAACTACGACAATACCGCCGGCGACGCCGGAATCCCGGTGGTCGTCATTTCGCGGCAAGCGGCGGACAAGCTCCTGGCGCTCTCGAACACATCGCTCGAACAACTCGAGCAATCAACTACCGCCAAGACACCGGGCACCAACAAGCCCTTGAGCGGCGAGATCACTCTCGCCGTCGACGTCGTTCGTAACGAAGTTCCTGCTTACAACGTCGTCGGCGTGCTCGAAGGCGCGGATCCTGTTCTCAAGAACGAAAACATCGTCATCGGCGCGCATTACGATCACCTTGGCCGTGGCGGTGAAGGAAGTCTCGCCGCGCGCGCGGGCGAGATACATCACGGCGCGGACGATAATGCTTCCGGTACGGCGGGGATGCTCGAGTTGGCTCGCGTGTTCAGTGCACAACGACCGCGGTTGAAGCGTACGCTCATCTTTATTGCCTTCGGCGGTGAAGAAGAGGGCCTGCTCGGATCGAGTTACTATGTGGACCATCCGCCCATGCCGCTCGCGAATACAGTCGCGATGATCAACATGGATATGATCGGCCGGATGAAAGACCGGAAGCTGGTCATCGGCGGCGTCGGCACGGCGAAAGAGTGGCGCGAACTGATCACGCAGGCAACCGGCAGCTTCGAGCTCAC